>NZ_JBALNY010000200.1:0-6065 GCF_036962145.1 Bacillus sp. JJ1764
GATGAAAGACAAAAGGAGAAGCGGAAACAAAGGCTCTGTCCTTCATAAAGGTGATGAATGACAAATAGAGAAGCGGAAGCAAAGGCCCTGTCTTTCATATGGTCGATGAAAGACAAAAAGAGAAGCATAAACAAAGGTCCTGTCCTTCATCCAAACCGCTAAACAACAACAAAGCTCAAAAATTCCCCAAACCAACCAGCCTCAAAAAAATAAATCAGCTTGTTTCACCCCATAAGCATAATCCAAAAGGTTGTCTCATATATTCGTAGGGAAAACAGGAGAGACAAGGTCAGCTATGGTCATTTTGGTATCACTGCCTGATCCCTGCCTTTCTCTTCTCAAAATCTAACTGAAATGAGACAAGAAGGGGTTGAAGGAATGAGGAAAAAGTTGTTACTGCTTATGACGGGGCTGATGGTAATCTTTGTACTGGCCGCCTGCGGCTCCAAATCACAACAAGATGTCGTGAAGGAGCTAAATGGAAAACTTGATGATTTAACGAGTTATAAAGCAGAGGCCAAAATGACGCTTAAAATGGGTACAGAATCTCAAGTCTATAACGTGGAAATTTGGCATAAGGATCCAACTTTTTATCGCGTAAATCTTAAAAATGCTGAAAAAGATCAAAGCCAAATGATTTTGCGCAATGATGAAGGGGTATTTGTATTAACTCCTGCCCTAAATAAAAGCTTTAAATTCCAAAGTGATTGGCCACAAAACAGCAGCCAGGCTTATTTGTATGAATCGCTAATTAAGGACATTGTGATGGATAAAGAGGCAAAGTTCTCAGAAACAAAAGGGCATTATGTATTTGAAACAAAAACCCGCTATCAAAATAATAGTATGCTACCAATCCAGGAAATTAAATTAAATAAAAAAGATTTATCGCCAGTGAGTGTAAAAGTGATGGATCCGGATCGAAATGCTCTGGTAACTGTTGAATTTGAAAAGGTTACTTTTAAAGCTAACTTCGACAAAAACGATTTCGATATGAAAAAGAACATGACTCGTGCCCAGCTTAATCTTCCGGCGATGGCTGATGGAGGCGACCAATCCTTTACGGTTAAATATCCAACCTTCGAGCCAAAAGGAACCAAGCTGGTCGAAGAAAAACAATCTAAGATTGAAGATGGTAAGCGCGTAGTCCTGACGTATGAAGGGAAAAAATCATTTACCTTAGTTCAGGAAAAAGTAAAATCAAAAGTCGCATCGACTACTCCAACCTACGTAGAGGGTGACTTGGTAGACTTGGGTATTACAATCGGTGCTGTTAATGACCACTCTATTAGCTGGTCAAATGAAGGTATTGACTATATGATTGCTTCAAAAAATCTAACTAAGGATGAAATGATACAAGTGGCTAAGTCTGTTTCAGGTGAAGCAGTAAAATAAATCCAACAGACTCCCTCCGGGGGGGTCTTTTTGTTTTTAGCACAAAGCCTGTTCGATGAAAATATGTTAAAATGGAAGAATGTTTATAAATTAGTGTAGGAAGTGGAAGCATGGAAGAGCAAGAGTATTTCTATCGAGATACCTGGGCAGAAATTGATTTGGATTGCATTCATGATAATGTGACTTCTTTAAAGAAACAATTAACAGAAGGAGTAGAAATTTTTGCTGTTGTAAAAGCAAATGCTTACGGGCACGGAGATTTTCAAGTTGCAAAAACAGCACTTGAGGCTGGGGCAACCTATCTGGCGGTTGCCATTTTGGATGAAGCGATTGCCTTAAGAAAAAAAGGAATCACAGCTCCGATTCTAGTTTTTGGTAACACCCGTCCGGAGAATGTAGGGATTGCGGTTAAAGAGAATATCACTTTGACTGTTTTTCAAAAAGAGTGGTTACAAAAAGCACAACAGTTCTTACAAACAAACGACCAACTGAAAGTCCATGTAAAAGTGGATACCGGTATGGGGAGAATTGGTGTGCGTACAAGTGATGAGCTGACTGATGTTGAAAACATCATTTTGAATGATAAACGGTTTGATTTTGAGGGAATCTTTACGCACTTTGCCACAGCAGATGAATTGGATCTATCCTATTTTGAGCAGCAATATAGTCGATTTGAAAAAATAATTAGCACCTTAGCCAAACGCCCTAAATATGTTCATTCTAGTAACAGCGCCGCGGCAATCAGATTTTCAAAGGCTTACTTTAATGCAGTTCGTCCTGGGATCGCGATGTATGGACTAAC
The DNA here is from genome assembly GCF_036962145.1 of Bacillus sp. JJ1764. Classification (NCBI taxonomy): domain Bacteria; kingdom Bacillati; phylum Bacillota; class Bacilli; order Caryophanales; family Bacillaceae; genus Bacillus; species Bacillus sp. JJ1764. The sequence goes on from NZ_JBALNY010000200.1 coordinate 2,195, forward strand.
GCCATCGTTAGAAATGGAAAGCAAAATTCCGTATGATTTAAAAGAGGCTTTTTCCTTGAAAACAAAGCTTGTCCATGTAAAAAAACTATATAAAGGCGATAAAGTAAGCTATGGTGCCACTTACGAAAGTGATCAAGAAGAATGGATTGGCACCCTGCCTATCGGATATGCTGATGGTTGGATTCGCAAACTTCAAGGACAAGAGGTTTTGGTTAACGGAAAGCGGGCACCAATTGTTGGCAGAATTTGCATGGATCAGTGCATGATCCGCTTGCCTGAATACAATCCGGTTGGAACAACGGTCACCTTAATCGGAAAACAAGGGGATCAATTTATATCAGTGAATGACATTGCCGTGAAGCTTGGAACCATTAATTATGAGGTTCCTTGTATTATTACTAGTCGTGTGCCAAGAGTTTATAAAAAAGCGGGAAACATTGTCGAAGTAAAAAATTATCTTTTTTGATTTTTTAGAGGTTAAAAAGGAAACTCCATCATATTTATGATATAGTGGTTAATTTGTGCATAAAAGGATTAAATATTGGCTTATAATACAATAGGAGTGATATTTAGTCTATGCACGAAGTTCGTTAAGTGTTATTATAAAATATGGTATAGATAAAATAAAAAACGGTGTGTAGTGATGGTGGAGGTGTATGTTTGTGTCTGAACCCAGCGCAACTACGGAAATTTTAGTGAAATTACCGCAACATCTATTAACTGAATTAGATGGTTTCGTTAAACAAGAAAATGTAAACCGCAGTGAGTTTATCTACCAAGCAACCAAAATGTATTTGCGCGAACGAAAACAGAGACAAATTCGCGAATCCATGAGACGTGGATACATGGAAATGGCAAAGATTAACCTAAGAATCGCATCTGAAGCTTTCCAAGCAGAATATGAGGCAGAGCATACTGTTGAACGTCTTGTAAGCGGAGGATAATCACTTGATTGTCAAACGTGGTGACGTATATTTTGCGGACCTATCCCCAGTTGTTGGTTCTGAACAAGGCGGCGTCCGCCCAGTACTTGTCATCCAAAACGACATCGGGAATCGGTTTAGTCCCACCGTTATTGTTGCAGCGATTACAGCTCAAATACAAAAAGCGAAGCTTCCGACCCATGTTGAAATTGATGCGAAGCGCTACGGTTTTGAACGAGACTCGGTCATTCTGTTAGAGCAAATCCGCACAATTGATAAACAGCGGTTAACCGATAAAATAACCCATCTCGATGACGAAATGATGGAAAAAGTGGATGAAGCCCTGCAAGTCAGCTTAGGCCTCATCGAATTTTAGCAAAGACACGCTCTTTAACAAAAGAGCGTTTTTTCGTACATAATCCTGCCTTCATACTTAAACTGCTATCGGCAAGCTCTCCAGCTTGCCTTTCTTTTTGACATGAAACCTATTTGGTAGTTTGATACAATTAAGAAAAAACGAATTGGAGGAACAGTTTAGTGAGTGAAACGATGGTAAAAGACGATCAGCTCTTGGGGAAAATTGCAGCCGAGCAGGCTGTCTCATATAAACAAGTGAAAAATGTTATCTCGTTATTAAATGAAGGAAACACCGTTCCGTTTATTGCCAGATATCGTAAAGAAATGACAGGTGCGCTTGACGAAGTGCAGATCCGGAACATAATGGAACGTTGGCAATACATACAGAACCTTGAACAAAGAAAAGAAGAAGTCATCCGAATTATTGCTGAACAAGGAAAAATGACAGAAGAGTTACAGAAAAGCATTAATAAGGCCGAAAAACTGCAAGAGGTAGAAGACCTTTACCGTCCATATAAACAAAAAAGACGGACAAAAGCTACTATTGCCAAAGAAAGAGGCCTTGAGCCATTGGCTGAGTGGCTGCTAACTTTCCCCTCTGAAAATATCACGGCCAAAGCTCAAGAATTTTTATCAGAAGAAAAAGAAGTTCTGGCGATTGAAGATGCGATTAACGGTGCCAAGGACATTATTGCAGAAATGGTTTCTGATGATGCTGAGAGTCGGAAATGGGTTAGAAGAGAAACCTTTAAATCAGGTGCTGTGACTTCTACTGTAAAAGAAGCAGAAAATGACGAGAAAAATGTCTATGAAATGTACTATGAATATGAAGAGCCAGTTAACAAGATTGTGCCACATCGAATCCTTGCCTTAAACCGTGGGGAGAAGGAAGATATTTTACGAGTATCCATCAAAGTAAATTCCGATTTGATCCGTGCTTATTTATCAAAAAGGTGGATTAAAAAAGAACACTCACCAGCGGCTCCAGTTGTTTTGGAGGCAATCGAGGATAGCTATAAGCGTTTAATCCAGCCTTCGATTGAACGGGAAATCCGCAATGAATTAACTGAAAAAGCCGAAGAGCAAGCCATTCATATTTTCTCGGAAAACCTCCGAAACTTACTATTACAGCCACCGTTAAAAGGAAAAATGGTATTGGGGGTTGACCCAGCCTATCGGACAGGCTGTAAGTTGGCGGTAGTAGATGAAACGGGGAAAGTCTTGGAAATTGGCGTCATCTATCCGCATCCACCTGTTTCAAAAGCCAGAGAAGCAAAAGAGAAGATGGTTAAAATCTTGCGCGAGTTTAAAGTGGAAATGGTCGCAATCGGAAATGGTACTGCCTCCAGAGAAACGGAACAATTTGTGGCAGACATTTTAAAAGAAATGGATGAGGAAATTTTCTACTTAATCGTCAATGAGGCGGGAGCTAGCGTTTATTCTGCATCGGATCTGGCAAGAGAAGAGTTCCCTCATTTTCAGGTAGAAGAAAGAAGTGCTGTATCCATTGCCCGCAGATTGCAGGACCCGCTTGCAGAATTGGTAAAAATCGACCCGAAATCCGTCGGTGTCGGCCAATATCAGCATGACGTTTCTCAAAAACGTCTATCCGAATCCTTGCACTTTGTAGTGGAGACAGCCGTTAACCAGGTTGGTGTAAATGTTAATACGGCATCCTCTTCATTACTTCAATATGTTGCGGGCTTGAATAAAACTGCGGCCAACAATATTGTAAAGATGCGCGAAGAAACAGGGAAATTTTCAAGCAGGACCCAATTAAAGAAAGTACCGCGGCTCGGGGCAAAAACATACGAGCAGGCCATTGGTTTCCTTCGGGTTTTAGAAGGGAAACAGCCTTTAGATCGGACCGGGATCCATCCTGAACATTACCCTGAGGTTGAAAAATTATTAAAGAATTTAGGATTCACAACAGCAGATTTGGGTAAGGAAGAATTGATGGAATCATTAAGCGGTCTGGACTTAAAGGCGGTTTCCGAAGAGCTCGCTATTGGGGAACTTACTCTGAAGGATATCGTTGATGCCTTAGTAAGACCTGAACGTGATCCACGTGACGAATTACCACGCCCTCTTCTAAAAAAGGATGTCCTAAAACTAGAAGATCTGAAACCGGGCATGGAACTGCAAGGAACAGTTAGAAATGTAGTCGATTTTGGGGCATTTGTAGATATTGGGGTTAAGCAGGATGGCCTAGTTCATATCTCCAAACTCAGCAACCGCTTCGTAAAACATCCATTAGATATTGTATCTGTTGGGGATGTGGTTACTGTATGGGTCGATTCTGTCGACATGAAAAAAGGACGCGTGGCCTTAACCATGCTGCCACCGTCTTGATTTAATAGTAAGAAGCACATGGGAAGTTGCCTGTGTGCTTTTTCTTTTTTGATTCTTTTTTGATTGTGGGGCAAAGAGGGTTTCTTAGTTAGAAGTGGCTTGTAGGTAGCGGCAAAGCATAGAGATGTAGCATAGAAGGTCTCTACGTTCCCGAGAAAGAGGTGGCAGAAGGAAAAGTGGAATATAGAAGGCCTCTACGTTCCTGAAAAAGTGATAGCTCAGGAAAAAAGGGAATATAG
>NZ_JBALNY010000200.1:6165-8314 GCF_036962145.1 Bacillus sp. JJ1764
CTGAAAAAGTGATAGCTCTAGAAAAAAGGGAATATAGAAGGTCCCTACGTTCCTGAAAAAGTGATGGCTCAAAAAAAGTGGAACTATAGAAGGCCGCTATATTCCCCAGTAAACTATTAAGCGTTCTAAGTTTGGGGACTCAACGAAAATTTCATCATCAAAAAAGCGCAGCGGTATGCCTTACAAAACAACCTCAAATACAAAGTTACAATTACAATCAAATAAAACAAATCAAAAAGGTCCCTTAAAAAGACTAATCAGCATTAACTAGCAATATCAAGAATAGACCCATATAAAAGAAGAAAAGTACAATTGAAAAAGAACGATTCAATCTCTAAGAATCATGCTTCTTCCTGTAAAAAAACCAGCATTGGTTTAAAAGTTTAATTTGATATCGGTTCTTTTCATAAAAAGCCCTTTTCATTTGGTTTTGAAACCAAGTTGGCATAATAAAACCTCCTGAAAGTGATGGTATCCTCATTAATTGTATATACAATATATGCTATAATAGGTTGTCACGTTCGCAAACAAAGTAAGGAGAATAAATATGGAAGATTCGGAACTTCAAAAGCTGGTGGAGAAGATTTCAAATGAGGTATTCGGGATACCGTTTAAACATCAAGCTATATTTAATCCTAGGCTTAGATCCACTGGTGGAAGGTATCTTCTAAAATCCCATAACATTGAAATAAATAAGAAGTATCTAGAACAGCTTGGAAGACAAGAGTTAATAGGGATTATAAAACACGAACTTTGCCATTATCACCTTCACCTTGGGGGAAAAGGGTACCAGCATCGTGATAGGGACTTTAAAGTATTGTTAAAAAAAACGGGGGCGCCAAGATTTTGTAATCAACTGCCTGAAGTGAAAAAGAAACGAACAATAAAAAAGATAGTTCTATACAAATGTACAAAATGTAATCTTCCTTATAAAAGAAAAAGACAGATTGATACAAGCCGATATGTTTGCGGTAAATGCAAAGGGAGATTAGAAAAAGTGGATGAAAGCTTCGTAAATTAAATACATTTATTTCCTGTTAAAATCGTGTTGACTTTAGCGAGCAACGTCATTATAATGTAAAGAGTCGATAGGGCAAACGCCTTATTAACGAAAAGAGTATCGTTATTCCGCAGTAGCTCAGTGGTAGAGCTATCGGCTGTTAACCGATCGGTCGTAGGTTCGAGTCCTACCTGCGGAGCCATTTTGGGGAAGTACTCAAGAGGCTGAAGAGGCGCCCCTGCTAAGGGTGTAGGTCGCGTGAGCGGCGCGAGGGTTCAAATCCCTCCTTCTCCGTAGAAGAATATTATTTTGGCCCCTTGGTCAAGCGGTTAAGACACCGCCCTTTCACGGCGGTAACACGGGTTCGAATCCCGTAGGGGTCATCAGGAATGGGGAATGAAATGAACTTCATTTCCTGTTTCTTTCCTAAATATTTTGGGCTATAGCCAAGTGGTAAGGCAACGGACTTTGACTCCGTCATTCGTTGGTTCGAATCCAGCTAGCCCAGCCATTATTTGCGGGTGTGGCGGAATTGGCAGACGCACCAGACTTAGGATCTGGCGCCGCAAGGCGTGGGGGTTCGACTCCCTTCACCCGCACCACTAATTTCCAGTTGATATTTATATCAAAATGTGGTATGATAAATTTTGTCGCTAATCGAAACGCGGTCGTGGCGGAATGGCAGACGCGCTAGGTTGAGGGCCTAGTGGGGGCAACCCCGTGGAGGTTCAAGTCCTCTCGGCCGCACCAAAAAAGATGTTGACAAAATTAAATGCTTTTGATATTATATAAAAGCTGATTTAAATAAATGCGCCCGTAGCTCAATTGGATAGAGCGTTTGACTACGGATCAAAAGGTTATGGGTTCGACTCCTTTCGGGCGCGCCATAGTATTACGGGAAATAGCTCAGCTTGGTAGAGCACTTGGTTTGGGACCAAGGGGTCGCAGGTTCGAATCCTGTTTTCCCGACCATTATAAAAATATATGCGGGTGTAGTTTAGTGGTAAAACCACAGCCTTCCAAGCTGTTGTTGTGGGTTCGATTCCCATCACCCGCTCCATTGATCTTTGAAAACTAAACAAACAAGAACGTCAACAAACAATAATATTCATTTCGTTAGAAATGAAGCCAAAGCCAACGTTTTATTTT
>NZ_JBALNY010000201.1:0-3667 GCF_036962145.1 Bacillus sp. JJ1764
GTCCGAAGTCAGGGGATCTTCAGACAGGGGAAGGCAAAAAAACGTTCGTGATGTCCGAAGTCAGAGGATCTTCAGACAGGGGAAGGTGAAAAATCGTTCGTGATGTCCGAAGTTAAAAAGTCTTCAGACAGCAGAAGTGGAAAAAGCAATCATGTTGTCCGAAGTTGGGGGACACTGTTTTTGTCTCGTAGTTGGGTATTTTATATCCAAAAATTATTTGTTCAACTGATTTTACACACAGAAACTGCTTATAGATTTTACTTTTTAACGTGCGTTCCTCAACAACAATTTGTATACTAAGTTATATTGGAAAAATTTAGATAAGGGAGGAGATTGAGTGAATAGAGAGCCAAGCAAAAAAATTTCAGCTAAGGCCTTAACAGTTTGGAGAATATCAGGGGTTATAAAATCAGCTATTGAATGGTCAATTGTAGCTACTGTGCTTTTTCTGGTCCATCTGTTCGATTGGCCAAACTGGATATCGATCATCATGATTGCATTAGGAATTATATTTACGATCCTGCATATTTTCCTCTTTCCAACCTTGCGCTGGAAGCAATGGCGCTATGATGTGCGAGAAGAGGAAGTGGAGCTTCAAGAAGGGATTTTCGTCCTTCGACGGACGTTAGTTCCAATGATTCGTGTTCAACATGTTGACACGGTTCAGGGGCCCTTACTGAGAAAATATCAGCTGGCTTCGGTTATAATCCATACGGCTGCAACAGCGCACGAAATACCTGCGTTGGAGATGGAGGAAGCAGAGGAGCTGCGTTTGTACATATCAAATTTGACAAAGGTGGCGGAAGAAGATGTCTGAAGCAAAACGTCTCCATCCGATCGCTAGTGTCATTCATGCTGGAAAAAGAATGAAAAATTTGATACTGCCGGGAATCGCGATCCTTTTTTCAGGTGGTAGAAAGGATTTATTGATTGTATTAGGGATTTCCGCAGCTGCTGTATTGATTACGCTAATAAGCGGAATCTGGTCGTGGCTGCGCTATACATATCGTTTTGAACAGGATGAACTAAGAATTGAATATGGAATCTTTATCAGAAAAAAACGGTATATTCCGTTTGAGCGGATCCAAAGCATTGATTTTACCGAGGGGATTTTGCAGCAAATATTCGGGCTCGTTAAGGTGAAAATAGAAACCGCAGGAGGAGGAGGGGATGAGGAAGCTGAGGCTGTCCTCACAGCCATCTCAAAAGAAGAGGCTCAATCTATTCAAAATTATGTTACAGCTGTGAAAAATGGCGGAATACATACAGCGAACACATCAAAGGTACATCAGCCTATTTATAAAATTTCTATGCAGCAATTGTTTATTCTATCGTTGACCTCTGGTGGTGTAGGTGTAGTGATTTCGGCAGTGTTTGCACTTTTTTCCCAATTGGATGATTTTATTCCATATAAACGAATATTTGGCAATTTGGAAAGATGGGCGGTTCATAATATTATTTCGATTGCCATCCTAGTATTTATTGGCTTTTTCATTGCCTGGATCATTTCCTTGATTATGACCATGCTGAAATACGCCAACTTTACCGTCATTAAATCGGGCAAGGAATTAATTATTTCTCAAGGCCTGCTTGAAAAAAGGCGGATCACCATACCGATAAATCGGATTCAAGCCATTCGGATCATAGAGAACTCGGTAAGCCGAGTCCTCGGATACGGTACAATTTTCATTGAGAGTGCCGGCGGCTCTGTTACCAACAAGGAAGGCGCAAATGTCACGCTTCTTCCCATGGTAAGGGTAAAGGAGGTTCGGAGCATTTTAGGAGTCTATTTACCTGAATTTCATTTTACAAACTCTTTCAACCCTGTTCCAAAAAGGGCGATGCTGCGGTATATCATCCGTAGTTGGTACATCGGGGTTCCAGTTGTTATTTTAGCCATCATTTTTTTGAAAAAATGGGGACTTTTGTTTCTTCTTCTGTTAGCTTTGCTTTCATATTGGGCTTTCTTGAAATACAAAGCATCCGGTTGGCAAATGGAGGAGAGACAACTCAGTTTCAGATATGGCGCTGGTATAAGAAAAACGATTTTTATGAAAAAGGATAAAATCCAAAGCATGAAAATAAAGGAGAGTTATTTTCAGCGAAAAAAAGATCTCGGAACAATTGAGACATTTGTGAAATCGGGCATGGGTCTTTCAATGGGAACTGTGGTAGATATGGATAGGGACGATTTAGAGGCAATTTGGAAATGGTATTCAAGAAATAAGAAAAACAGGGATGGCTCCACGGGGTAGCAATCCCTGTTTTATCTTTGGGCAAAAATGCCAATAATAACTACGATAATAAGTAGGGTCCAAATGATGAGTTTGAGAGGTGACTGGAAGGATAGACGCTTCTTTTGGTTGCCAGCCCAGCTTGCTGTTCCCTCGATAAAATCGGATAAATCTCTTTTATTATAATAAGGAATGGCTCCAAGTAAGAACCCACCAAGCAATCCAAATAAATGTGCTGTAATATTTATGTTTGGTTCCAAAAATGTCATAATCAAACTGATAACACACAAGGTAAGGATGATCTGAGAATTTTCTTTAGATAGCATATGCTTCCGAAAAATGATGATGGCGATATAGTAGCCAAATAGTCCAAAGATGGCGCCGCTCGAACCGACATGCGTATAGGATAAGGGTTCAAGTAACAGAGTGGCAATATTGGCGATAAAGCCGCTAAGAAGGTAGACAATCAGGAACCGTGTTCTCCCTAGCATTCTTTCAAGTGCCGGGCCAAATAGGATGAGGGAAAAGCTGTTAAACAGCATATGAGAAAAACCACTATGCATAAATATTGGCGTAATCAATCTCCAAAATTCCCCTTCCATGATATATAAGTTGACTCCGGAAAGGTTTTCGAAGAACCAGTAATTGGGGAAAATAGGTAAAATAGTGAAAAGATATAAAATTAAATGTAAGGCAACTATCATTGAAACAATCGGATATAGCCGAAGAAATTCGCGAAAGCTTTCAGTTCGGGTAAACATTAACTAAACCACCTCTTAGTACCATCATAGACAAAATTTAGATTAAATAAAGTAAAAAGTATTCGACTTCATCATTTATCCAGTTGCTGCAACTATGGCTCCCGGGTCTAGAGACGATCAGTAAAGAAGGAAAAATTAGTCTTTCTCCTCCTTTTCTTATAGCTTTAGCCACTGAAAGAGGCGCATACGTTTTCTTGTACACTATTATGCTACCGAAAAATAAAATAGAAGGAAGATCGTTGATGATAAAAGGAATTGGGATTGATATTATTGAACTTTCCAGGGTTCAGGAATTGATTGACAGACAAACGAAATTTGCTGATCGTGTGCTGACTCCTGCTGAAAAAGATAGATTTGAAACGTTATCTGATCGAAGAAAGGTTGAATTTTTAGCAGGACGTTTTGCTGCGAAAGAGGCCTATTCAAAGGCAGTCGGCTCCGGAATTGGTAAGGAGTTATCTTTTTTAGATATTGAGATTGCCTCAGACATGCTCGGCAAACCCTTTTTTTTAAAGCCGACAGGAAAGGCGCACTTGTCAATCACCCACAGCCGTGATTATGCCGTCGCGCAGGTGGTTTTAGAGGAGGACTAACCATTCATGAAGGGGATGAAAGACAAAAAACAGCAAGCTGTGGAAGGCCTGTCTTTCATAAGGGCGATGAAAGACAAAA
>NZ_JBALNY010000202.1:0-3905 GCF_036962145.1 Bacillus sp. JJ1764
AAACACTAATTTACCAATAAAAAGTATTGTTACAGTGAATAATGTATCGCCTTTTTACAGGATCATCTGATACAATAAATATAACATAGTTTGTAGGACCAAATGGAGTTGATGTTAATGGAAAAAAACATGATTACAGATAAACTAAATAGACCATTACGTGATTTAAGGATTTCGGTTATTGATCGCTGTAATTTCCGCTGTCAGTATTGTATGCCTGCGGACTCATTTGGCCCCGATTTTGAATTTCTCCCCAGAAGTGCCTTGCTGACTTATGAAGAAATTGAACGTGTTGCCAAAATATTTGTTTATCTTGGGGTAAAAAAAATTCGCTTAACCGGTGGTGAACCACTTTTAAGAAGAGATTTGCCCGTTCTTGTTGAAAAACTATCCACAATTGAGGGGCTCGAGGATATTGGCCTAACGACAAACGGTGTCCTTCTTCCTAAATTTGCTGAACAATTAAAAAAGGCTGGACTAAAAAGAGTGAATGTCAGCCTTGACAGTCTGGATAATGAATTATTTGGGAAAATAAATGGGCGAGGGATCGGGACTGGTCCCGTCCTTGAAGGTATTGAAGCAGCGAAAAAGTTCGGCCTCGGCGTAAAAATTAATATGGTTGTAAAAAAGGGTTTGAATGATTCTGAGATCGTTCCTATGGCCAAATTCTGTAAAGATCATAATTTGGAGCTCCGATACATTGAATATATGGATGTAGGGTCTACAAATGGCTGGAAGATGGATGATGTTGTTACAAAGAAACAAATACATCAATTGTTAAAAGAACACTTCAACATGGAACCAGTCAATCCAGCATATTTTGGTGAAGTTGCAAAGCATGATCGTTATACAGACTCAAATGTTCAGGTTGGCTTTATCACCTCTGTTTCCGAATCATTCTGCTCAAGCTGCACTCGTGCTCGTCTTTCTGCGAATGGCCAAATTTTCACCTGTTTATTCAATGGTAATGGTCATGACATCCGCAATTTTATGAGAAACGGAGCAACTGATCAGGAATTGGCAGGACGGATTTCTGCTATTTGGAATGACCGGGCTGATCGATATTCTGATGAAAGAACGGTGGAAACCAATAAACAGCGCAATAAAATTGAAATGTCCTATATAGGCGGTTAAAAAAAAACTCTCTTCTGACTTCGAAGAGAGTTTTTTTGCTCATTAGCTAAGATATCGTGGAAATAAGATATTATTTTCCAGATGGACATGCATGAATGTTAATCCTTCTAATGCTTCTAAGCGTGCATATACTAAACGATATGTTCCGCAAGCATCAATTGGCAGTTCGTAATCAGAAGTGACCTCACGAATTTGTCGGAGAATTTCACCGGCATGATCATGTTCTTTTTCAAGTTCTACAATCATGTTAATTGCTTCTTCTCGATTTTCAACTGTACCATCTGCTAGTTTTTTGATCAATGGAAAAACAACTTGCTCTTCTTTTTCCATATGTTCCATTAACTCTTTTTTAAATTCATAAAACAGTTCATATACTTTTAATAACTCGGGATGATGATCGCCATGAACCTTTGATACCTTTGTTACATAAGGGCTAAGAAGCGCTAATTCTTCCTGTGAAGCTCTATGATAATTCGTGATTATATGCTCAATGATTGTATTGGAATCTGAATCTGTCCAAACAGCTACATCTTTTTCAACATGTTCATATTTTTCAAATACATCGTTTAACTCTTCCAATAATGAATCCATATTCAGCCCGTTTTTTTCAACAGCTTCAGAAAGTGGAATATTACCTCCACAGCAAAAATCAATGCGATTACGCTTAAAAACGTCACTTGTCTTAGGTAATTGATTAACAATATCTTTAACTAATGAAGTAGCAGTAATAGGGAATGTCACGTTAAAACCTCCTAAAATTCTTTAACTGAGTTAAGCATAATCGATAATCAAAAGTAATTAGGTGACCTGAATCACACAATAAAGGTGTTTTTTTGTATTCTGGTCAAAATCTTTTTAATTTGTGATATTTGATAACTCAGTGTCTTATTTGATAGGCTTATAATATCGATTAGATATGAGTTTTGAAGATAGGAGCCGATGAATTTGTTTGAAAGAAGACAATCTATTCCGATAGGGGAAGCAGTAAAAAAAATAATGGACCATCGATTACATGGGTTAACGGAGTATGTCTCCATAGATGACAGCTTTGGTCGTTTTTTATCGGAGGATTTAATTGCCACTTGTGATGTACCCCATTTTGATCGAGCACCGTATGATGGATTTGCTATTAGGGCCATAGATTCAATCGAAGCTTCTGCCACTAATCCAATTGAATTTGAAGTTATTGATCATATCGGTGCAGGGATGGTTTCCGACAAAACGGTTACACAACACCAAGCAGTCAGAATTATGACGGGGGCTATGATGCCGGAAGGAACTGATGCTGTAGTAATGTTTGAATTGGCGCAAGCCTATGAAAAGTCAGGAACTCCCTTTATGTCAATTAAGCGCCCTTTTAAAAAGGGTGATAATGTATCTTTTGCAGGTGAGGATGCGAAGAGGGGAGAAGTATTGGTTAAAAAGGGTACGTTAATTAACCCTGGTATCCAGGCGATGCTTGCGACATTCGGGTATTCATTGGTTCCAGTAGCTAAAAAGCCGCTTGTAGGACTGTTTGCTACTGGAACTGAGCTTCTGGAAGTGAATGAAGCGCTAGTTCCGGGGAAAATCCGCAACAGCAATTCTCATATGATTGCTGCCCAAATTGAAAGAGCAGGTGGAGTTGTCCATTATTTTGGAAAGCTGCCAGATGAATTTGATACATGCTTTGAAGCGGTTAAAAATGCTTTAAACAAAGTGGATCTTTTAATCACAACCGGTGGTGTATCAGTGGGGGATTATGATTACCTGCCAGAAATTTATGAGAAATTAGAAGCAGAGGTGTTGTTTAATAAAGTTGCGATGCGGCCTGGAAGTGTAACTACAGTTGCCCATTTTAAAGGAAAAATCCTATTTGGTCTTTCAGGTAATCCATCGGCATGCTATGTAGGCTTTGAATTATTTGTTCGCCCAATTATTCGAGGAATGCTTTTCTCGGGAAAACCACACTTACGCAGGGAAAAGGCCATTTTAGATGCAGATTTTTCAAAAGCAAATCCATTCACCAGATTTGTCCGTAGTTCCCTTCATATTGAGGATAGTAGATTAAAGGTGACTCCAAGCGGTGTAGATAAATCAAATATCATTATGAGTTTAGCTGGAGCGAATTCATTAACCATTCTTTCAGGAGGGACAAGAGGATTCTCACAAGGAGACGAGGTAGAGGTATTATTGTTGGAGGACCAAACAGGCAGTGAGTGGCCTTGGTAAATCCGGTTATTATTCAAATTGTCGGTTTTCAGAATAGTGGAAAGACAACTTTTATCTCCAAAATAATCCAAAAACTAAAAGAACAAGGGATCAAATCTGCTACAATCAAACACCATGGACATGGTGGAAAACCTGATTTGCTGGCAGAAAAGGATTCAGAAAAACATATCGCTGCAGGAGCTATTGCAACCCTTGTTGAAGGGGATGGACGGCTCATCCTTCAATGTGAAAATAATCTAAATGAATTGGACCACCAGATTGCATTGTTAAGTTTCTTCCAACCAGATGTGATTTTGATTGAAGGACATAAACAAAAGGATTATCCCAAATTGGTAATGATAAGAAATAATCATGATTTACCCTTATTACAGTTAACAAATATTAAAGCGGTTATCTGCTGGGAAGATACAGAGATTTATAAAACTGATATCAGCGTAACACCACTATTTTCCATACATGACGAAGCTGTTATAAATTGGACGATTGATTTTTTGCAAACAAGCATTTCTGAAAATATTCGTAAACAAAAAAATCGGTGAGGCCACCGATTTTTTTGTTTA
>NZ_JBALNY010000021.1:0-34006 GCF_036962145.1 Bacillus sp. JJ1764
TTACCATAGTGTAATTTTACACTATACGATTAAAAATGCAATCTTTTTTCCATAAAAAAACAGTATTAGGCTTTTTCCTAATACTGTGATTTCTTTATTCCTCTGATTTTTCAACCTGGTCGGCGAATAAACCATAAACATATTTTTCTGGATCAAATTCTTGTAGGTCATCCATTTTTTCACCTAGACCGACGAACTTCACCGGAATTTTCAACTCATTTCTGATCGCCAGCACGATTCCGCCTTTAGCCGTACCATCCAATTTTGAAAGGACAATTCCAGTAACATTTGTTGCTTCTTTAAATGTTTTCGCTTGAACTAGGGCATTTTGACCGGTTGTAGCATCTAACACCAACAATACTTCATGTGGTGCACCAGGAACTTCTCGCTCTATCACCCGTTTTACTTTTTCAAGCTCCTTCATTAAGTTCACTTTATTTTGCAAACGACCGGCCGTGTCACAAATTAAAATATCTGCTTTCCGAGATTTTGCAGCCTGAATTGCATCATACATAACGGCAGCGGGATCGGAGCCTTCCCCTTGCTTAATCACTTCCACTCCAACTCGATCGCCCCAAACCTCAAGCTGTTCAATCGCTCCTGCACGGAAGGTATCACCTGCAGCGAGTAGCACATTTTTTCCTTCATTTTTAAACTTATGAGCCAGCTTACCAATTGTGGTTGTTTTTCCGACCCCATTAACACCAACAAATAAAATGACTGTCAAAGCGTCTTGCTGAATATTTAATGCGGATGACTGTTCTTTATCACCATTGTATATTTCCACGAGTTTTTCAGAAATAACACTTTGCATATCCTGTGGGTCCTGAATATTGCGACGTTTAACTTCCATTTTCAATTCATCAATTAATTTCATTACAGTGTCAAAGCCTACATCGGCTTGAATAAGGATTTCTTCAAGCTCCTCAAAAAATTCCTCATCCACTTTTCGGTAGCGTGCAATTAAATCATTGACCTTACCGGAAAAATTATCTCTTGTTTTCGTTAGTCCTTCTTTAAACTTTTCAGTTACAGTATCTGCTTGTTTCGTAATTTTCTCTTTTAATTTCTTAAAAAAGCTCATCGTTTCACTTCCTTTAATTATAATTCTACCAGTTCTTTAGTATCCTCTAAGCGAACCGATACAAGCTTGGACACACCTGATTCTTGCATCGTCACCCCGTAAAGGACATCAGCACCCTCCATGGTCCCTTTCCGATGGGTTATGACGATAAATTGCGTCCCTGTACTATAGCGTTTCAAATATTGACTAAATCGATGAACATTTGCCTCATCAAGGGCAGCTTCCACCTCATCTAAAATACAAAATGGAACAGGACGTACCTTTAAAATGGAAAATAACAGGGCAATAGCTGTTAATGCACGCTCGCCACCTGATAACAGTCCAAGGTTTTGAAGCTTCTTCCCTGGTGGCTGGGCAACAATTTCTACGCCGGTATTTAACAAGTCTTCCGGATTTGTTAAAATTAAATCCGCTCGCCCGCCTCCAAAAAGAGCACGGAACACAGGTTCAAAGTGTTCACGAATTCCCACAAAGGTATGTTCGAAACGTTTTTTCATTTCCTCATCCATCTCTTTTATGACTTGAAAAAGTGTATCCTTCGCTTCTTGCAAATCCTGTTTCTGTTCATTTAAAAATTCATAGCGTTCCGAAACCCGTTCATACTCTTCAATTGCGCCTAAATTGACATTGCCTAACTCATCGATTGCCAGCTTGATCAACTTCACCTTTTTTCTAGCTTCTTCAGCTGGAACGGTCAATGGGAATTGTTCCTTTGCCCCTTCAAACGACAATAAATATTCTTCCCGTAGATGAGTAAGCCTATTTTCAAGCTCCACATCTAAACGGTTCATTTTTACTTCTTCATCTTTCACGATTACGATTAAACCTTTATGAACTCTTTTTAGCTCTTTTGCATCCATTTCCAGGTTGTCCAAAGCATCTTGGAGGCTGAGTCTCTCTTCTCTCCGGGAACTAATGAGGTTCAAGGTTGCTTCTTTATCCTGATGTTTTCTTTTGGCTGCTTCCTCTAGCTGCACCTCTCCAGTGGAACTGTCTGTCATTTCCGCTGTTAACAGAGTAAGATCTTCTTTTAATATTTCTAGTTTTTGTTCACTTTCTGCTAATTCCCGAATATTAATCGCCAAACGTTCTTTTGCATTTAGAAATTGTTCATTTTTGGAAGCATGAGCAATCTTCAATTCGTTGATTTCTGTTGTGAGAACGTCCTTAGAGGTCAAGTCCTTTGTCTTTTGATCTGTCAGATGGGCAATCTTTCCATCCATTTCCATAATGGTACCTTTATAGTCCTCAAGTGCCTTTATGACTTCTACTTTTCTTGCAGACAAGGTTTCCTGTTCACTCATGATTTGATTTTTTTCTAAATCATAAATCTCTAAGCGTTCATTTATATTTTTTTCTTCGAGCTCTGCTTCACGAAGTTTCCCCTTAATGGATTGCTCGGTTAGCCTCAGCTCTTCGCCCTCTTTTCGCTTGTCCTCAAGTTTTGATTCAGTTTCTAGTACTTCTTCCTTTAATTCCTTAACAAAGCGCTCTAATTCTGCTGTTTTACCTTCCATAATGACCAGTTTTTCTTTTAAATCTTCAAGCTCTGTTTTTCTCGATAATAGTGACGAGGACTTTTGTTTTACAGCTCCTCCGGTCATCGAGCCTCCCGGGTTTACCACATCACCGTCTAGGGTGACAATTCTGACCCGGTATTGAAGGATTTTAGCTAGTTCATTGGCCCCTTTTAACTCTTTTGCGATTACAACACTTCCTAATAGATTGTTCATGACCTCAGAGTATTTTGAATCAAATTGAACAAGGCTGACGGCAGTTCCAATAAAGGCTGGATGTTGTCCAATGGACATAAGTTGAGCAGAAGAAAGTGTTCTTCCTTTCATGACACTTAACGGCAAGAAAGTGGCTCGGCCATATGAATGTTGCTTTAAAAATTGAATCGCCATTCGCCCATGTTCTTCTGTTTCTACAACAATATGCTGGAGGGCCCCACCAAAGGCAATTTCAATTGCTGTTTCATATTCTTTAGGAACAGTCACCAGTTCGGCAACGGCCCCTTCTATTCCTCTTAATTTAGAACCACGAGCCTTTAATACTTCTTTTACTCCCTGATAAAAGCCGGCAAAGTCCTCTTCCATATCCTCTAGCATTTCTTTTTTAGACTTTGCCTGCTGCAATAATTGATAGGCCTGATATAATGTTTTTTCTTGCTTTTGGTATTGGTTTTTAACAGTTTCTAGTTTATGTTGCTGCTCGCGGTAAGACCCAACCTGGCTGGAAAGCTCCTGTTGAATTGTTTCAAGAGAACTTTCGATTTCAAGTCGTTTCTTATGAGCTTGCTGCCGCTCCTGAAGATATTTTTCATTTTCTCCATCAAGACGAGTACTTTTTCGTTCCTGCTGCTGCAGTTGCTCATCAATATATTTTAATTCATTTTTTGCTCCAGCCTGCTCATTCAATATTTCAATGTACTCGCTTTTTAAGCTCTCGATTTTATCCTCGAGATTTTCAGTAAACAGCGACAATTTCTCTTGATTTTCTTTTAACTGTAACTGTAATTCTTTTACTTGGCTGCTTAAAATCTCGACTGCAGTTTCTTGTTGATGACGATTGCTTACCAACAGGTTTACTTTATCGGTCAATTCAGCAATATTTTGGATTAATTGATCCTTATTCTGGGAAGCGTTCTTCTTTCTTTCCTTTAGAACTTCCTTTCTTCCCTCGAGCTTCTCTAATTCTTCGCTTGCATGTAAGAGGACATTTTGTAAATCGGAGATGGATTCATCCAACGCGGAGATTTGATCTCTCATTTCAACGATCTTTGCTTCCTTTAGTTGAATCTCTGTTGAAAGCTTTAACTCCTGCTGTTGATGATCATGGAGCTGTTCCTTAAGACTCTCCCATTTCTGATGCAGGTCTTCAATCTCATAAACCGTTAAGGCCACTTCAAATTTTTCAAGTTCCGCCTTTTTTTCCAAATAATCCTTTGCCATTGAAGCCTGCATTTTTAATGGTTCCACCTGAACCTCAAGCTCATGAAGAATATCATAAACCCGATTAAGGTTGTCCTGTGTCTCTTCTAATTTGCCTTCTGCTTTTTTCTTCCGGTTTTTATATTTTAATACGCCAGCTGCTTCTTCAAAAATTACACGGCGATCCTCTGCTTTACTGTTTAAGATCTCCTCAACCTTCCCTTGGCTGATGATTGAAAAAGCTTCCCTTCCGAGACCGGAGTCCATAAATAAATCGATAATATCTTTCAAGCGACAAGACTGTTTATTAATATAAAATTCACTGTCCCCAGAACGAGATACCCTCCTGGTTACACTGACTTCATTATAATCAATTGGTATCCCTTGATCCTGATTGTCCAAGGTTAAAGTTACTTCAGCAATATTTAGAGCTTTTCGGGTATCACTGCCTGCAAATATGATGTCCTCCATTTTGCTGCCTCTCAGTGATTTTGCTGATTGTTCTCCTAGAACCCAGCGAATGGCATCCGTAATGTTACTTTTCCCACTCCCGTTTGGCCCAACTACTGCCGTTATTCCCTGGACAAAGTCTACTCCAATCCGGTCAGCAAAGGATTTAAAACCAATAACGTCCAACCGTTTTAAAAACATTCCTTAATCCTCCCTAAAATGCCCGGGATTTCTCCTTCGTCATTTGTCATATCTAAGTTGTTTTCGCTTTCAGAAATTCTAATGCTTTTTGTGCAGCATGTTGCTCTGCTTCCTTCTTTGATCGTCCTGTTCCCACTCCAAGTTCTTCTCCGCTCAGTGTTACTTTTGAAACGAACTCTTTATTGTGGGCTGGACCCTTTTCTTGAAGAACACGATATTCAATTACACCCGACCCATCCCTTTGAACGAGCTCTTGTAATTGACTTTTAAAATCCATCACATGAGAAAAAGCACCGGCGCTAATTTTAGGAAAAACAATCTGTTCAAGAAACTCGATAACTTTATCAATCCCTTGATCTAAATAGAGAGATCCAATGAAAGCTTCAAATACATCTGCTAATAATGCAGGACGTTCTCGGCCTCCAGTCATTTCTTCACCTTTACCGAGTAGAATTAACTTGCCAAACCCTAATTCATTGGCAAAAGAAACTAATGATGGCTCACAAACGATGGCAGCTCTTAGTTTCGTTAGTTCCCCTTCTGACATGGATGAAAATCTTTTGAACAGGAATTGTGAAATGGTTAATTCAAGAACAGCATCTCCTAAAAACTCAAGCCTTTCATTATCTTCAAAAGGCTTTCTTCGATGCTCATTCACATAGGATGAATGAGTAAAAGCTTGTTTTAATAATTTTTCATTTTCAAAAAAGAATCCAAGTGAATGTTGTAATTCTTTAAATTGGTTTTCTTTTGTGCGCGTATTTAAATCCTTTTCTTTCCCGTTTCTGCGCATGTAATTTCTCCACCTTGCATTTAATTTACGATCAGCCTATAGTTAGTTTAATCAATCCCAATGAAAAAACAAAGAACTTGGTTATTTGGCCGCCAAGTTCTATTCTACAGAATAAAGCTCCGTTTGAAAACGGAGCTTAATGAATATTATCCAACGGGATCACTATTTACTATTTATGTAGCTAACAGCATCACCAACAGTGCCGATTTTTTCAGCATCCTCGTCAGAAATTTCCATATCGAATTCATCTTCTAATTCCATAACTAGTTCTACTACGTCAAGGGAATCAGCGCCAAGATCATCTTTAAACGAAGCTTCAAGAGTAACTTGTGACTCATCTACTCCTAAACGGTCTACGATGATTCTTGTTACACGTTCTAATACATCTGCCATGCTTGTTCACCTCCCCTCAAGCTATTATAGTGTATTTCTTTCAAATAATAAATGAAAGAATAAATTTTTTTACATTACCATGCCGCCATCAACGTGGAAGGTTTGACCAGTGATATAAGAAGAATCCTCTGAAGCCAAGAAGGCAGTTATTTTTGCAATATCCTTAGGCTCCCCTAAGCGTGACAATGGAATTTGCTTCAGCATTTCTGCTTTAACATCTTCTGGTAGCTTTTCTGTCATGTCTGTTGTAATAAAACCAGGAGCAATCGCATTAACGGTAATATTACGTGATGCTAATTCTTTCGCTGTTGTTTTAGTTAGACCAATGACCCCAGCCTTCGCTGCGACGTAGTTGGCCTGTCCAGGGTTGCCGCTGACACCGACGATTGATGCAATATTAATGATCCGCCCATGGCGCTGCTTCATCATTTGTCTTGTTACTGCTTTTGTTACCAGAAACACACCTTTTAGGTTGATATTTATGACATCATCCCATTCTTCTTCTTTCATTCTCATAAGAAGATTATCCCTAGTGATTCCTGCATTATTAACTAGAATATCCAGTCTGCCAAATTGGTCGATAGTAGCTTTCACCATTTCAGCTACTTCTTCCGCCTCTGCAACATTACATTTTACTGCAAAAGCCTCTTTTCCCATTGCCTTAATCTCATCAACAACTTCATTGGCTTTTGCTTCACTTCCGGAATAGTTTACAGCAACATTGGCACCAAGTCTGGCTAATTCCAAAGCGATCTCTCGGCCGATTCCTCTGGATGCACCTGTTACCAGTGCAATTTTCCCATCTAGGTTCATCTTAGTTCCTCCTTAAGTGCCTCTATTACAGCGTTCGCACTCTCTTCATCAAATACGGAATGAATTTTAACTGACTTATCAATTTTTTTAATCAAGCCAGACAATACTTTTCCCGGCCCAATTTCAATAAAGGTATCAACACCTAAGGCAATCATTTTCTGAACGGAATCCTCCCATAATACTGGGGAATACAGTTGTTCAATGAGTTTATCCTTTATTTCTTCAGCAGAACTTACCGGTTCAGCAGAAACATTCACAACGACTGGAATCTCGGCATTTTTCATTTCTAGATAATCCAAGACCTCCCGTAATTGACCGGAAGCTGGTTCCATTAATGGAGAATGAAATGGACCGCTAACCTCTAATGGCAGAACTCTTTTGGCACCGGCTTCTTTAGCCTTTATACCAGCAAGCTCAACTCCTTGCTTAGAACCAGAAATTACAATTTGTCCTGGGCAATTCAAATTTGCGAGTGATACTGAAGCTCCGGATTCGGTAACTTCTTTTGTTACAGCAGCCAATTTATCCCGGTCCAACCCTAATACGGCGGACATAGCACCTTCACCATTCGGTACAGCATGCTCCATGAATTCACCACGTTTTCTCACCGCATAAACGCCTTCTTCAAAAGAAAGAACACCAGCAGCGACAAGTGCTGTATATTCACCCAGACTATGTCCTGCAACATAATCAGGCTTAACTCCCGATTTTTCAAAAAAGCTTAACATCGCAATGCTCGTTGTTAAAAGGGCCGGTTGAGTGTTATAGGTAATGGTTAACTCTTCCTTCGGTCCTTCAAAAATAAGGTTGCTTAAGGAATAACCTAATTTATCATCGGCCTTATTAAAATATTCCATGACTTCAGGATACTGTTGGGCTAGGTCTTTACCCATTCCTACTGCTTGAGAACCTTGTCCTGGAAATACAAATGCTAGTTTACTCATATGATCACTCCTTTTACCCGTCAATTTTTTACTTTATTTTCTTCAACCGCTTGTTTGATAAGAGTTACAACATCATTTGAAACCATTTCTCTCGTTTGCTTTACAGCACTAAAAATAGCTTGAGCATTAGAAGAACCGTGTGCCTTGATAACCGGAGCATTCAAACCAAAAAGTGCAGCCCCGCCGTACTCGGAATAATCCATTGTCTCTTTTAGTTGTTTTAAATTAGGTTTCAAGACAGCAGCCGCTACTTTACTTGTAAAACTGCTCATTAATGCTGTCTTAAGCATTTTAAACATTGAGAGCGCGGTACCTTCAATTGTCTTTAGGACCATATTGCCGGTAAAACCATCGGTAACTACCACATCGGCAACCCCATCAAGTAAATCGCGGGCCTCAACATTTCCAACAAAATGGAGGTTTGTTTCCTTTAAGAAACCAAAAGCTTGTTTTGTCAGTTCATTTCCTTTTTTCTCTTCTGTTCCAATATTAAGTAGTCCAATCCGAGGCTTGGAAATTCCTCTAACTTTTTGACTATAGATTGACCCCATCATGGCATATTGCTGCAAATGTTCTGGCTTAGCATCAGCATTTGCCCCAACATCCAGCAATAGAAATCCTTCTCCGCCAATAGTTGGCAGTGTCGGAGCTAATGCAGGACGGTCAATTCCTTCAATTCTTCCAACCACAAATAATCCAGCTGCCATTAGAGCTCCTGTATTTCCCGCAGATATACAAGCATCTGCCTGTCCATCTGCTACCTGCTGGGCAGCAAGCACCATAGATGCTGTTTTCTTGCGGCGCACGGCACGAACAGGTTCATCTGTTCCAAGAATGACTTCTGTTGTATGTAAAATGGATATTCTATCTTGATTGGTCATGTATTCTTTTATTTTAGTTTCGTCACCCACAAGGGTAATATGTAAATCTGAAAAGGTTTGAACGGCCTTGATTGCACCCAAAACGATTTCCTTTGGAGCATGATCGCCGCCCATAGCATCGATTGCAATTTTCATCTGTCTCATCCTTTATTGATTTTTCGACCGATACATTTCAAATTCACCAGTAAACACCAGTTCATTATTGACAAAACTGGATACTTGGACAAAAGTTCTTCCGGTTAGGTCATCTATTTTCGCTACCTTTGCTTTGGCAATAACCCGCTCATTTAAGCGAACGGAGCGTTTAAATTGGATATTAGCTTTTGCAGTAAGGGCCAATTCATCATTTATGACGGCAACGGCAAGGGAATTTGCTTGGGCAAATACATGATGTCCTCGGGCAATTTGATTCCGTTTAAATACATGCTCTTCTTTTACATCAAAGATTGAAATAGCACTTTCGTCTAATTCTATATCAATGATTTCACCAATTATCTCTTCAATTGGCAGGGAACGCACTTCGTCTTCAAACCTTTTTTCCGCTACAGTTTTAATCCTTTCGCGCAGCTCAGGTATCGATAGTTCCAACCGGTCTAATCGAATCGTTTGTACACTGACTTGAAATTTTTCAGCGAGCTCTTCATCTGTTATAAAAGGATTCTCTTTAATGGTTGTACTTAATAGCTGTTGGCGCTCTTTTTTACTTCTTCTCATTTTCTACACCGTCCGAGATCTTATGACTAGGTACTAAGAGTAGTATAAAAGTTAAAAAAGCAGAATGCAAGAATAAGTTTTCTACTTGCTTTCTGCTTTTTTCGTTAGTATTCCATAAATCACTAAATTAATAGGGGATGTTGAAAATACTAATCAAGCTTTTCTCCAGCCAAAACACCTGATTCTTCAAGATATTTTCTTAGATATGCATATTCCTCAGTGCTCCAAAAATCTTTTGATTGGATTAACATGGCGGCATCGCTTCTGGCTGTTTCGAGGGCCCGGTAGTCGTGAACCATATCGGCGATCTTGAATTCTGGAATGCCGCTCTGTTTTTTGCCGAAGAAATCACCAGGACCCCTAATTTCCAAATCTTTTTCGCTAAGCACAAAGCCGTCATTGGTTTCAGTCATAATTTTCATTCGTTCTTGTCCTACTTCAGACTTCGGGCTGGCTAACAGGATACAATAGGATTGATCACTTCCTCGTCCAACCCGTCCGCGCAACTGGTGGAGCTGTGACAATCCGAAGCGTTCTGCATCATAAATCACCATCATCGTGGCATTTGGGACGTTCACACCTACCTCGACTACGGTAGTGGATACGAGGATTTGGACCTCATTCGAACTGAACTCCTTCATCACAGCGTCCTTGTCATCTGAGCTCAATCTCCCATGCATTAAGCCCACCTTAAAGCGATTTTGAAAATAATGTGACAGGGTGGTATGAACATCAATTGCATTTTGGACATCGAGTTTTTCTGACTCTTCGATTAATGGACAAATGACATAAGCCTGATGCCCTTTTACTAATTCTTTTTCAACGAATGCCAGTACCCTCTCCAGCATTTCCGGTTTGGCCCAATAGGTTTCAATCGTTTTACGTCCCGCTGGCATTTCATCAATAATGGAAACATCCATTTCTCCAAAAACGGTAATCGCCAAGGTTCTAGGAATCGGTGTAGCGGTCATAAATAAAACGTCAGGATTTTCTCCCTTTTCCCTTAAGATTCGCCGCTGCTCCACACCAAAGCGATGCTGTTCATCCGTTATACAAAGACCCAATTTTTGAAAACTGACCTCATCTTGAATCAGTGCATGGGTACCAATTAACACATGGACGTGACCTTCCATTAATTGTTGGAGAATTTCTTTACGCCTCTTGCCCTTAACGGAGCTGGTCAATAATTCACAGATGATTCCAAACGGCTCTAATAGATGTTTTAAGGACTCTGCGTGCTGTTCCGCAAGAATTTCTGTTGGCACCATTAATGCTCCTTGGAAGCCCGCTGTAACACTTGCATATAGAGCAATGGCTGCTACAACTGTTTTCCCTGAACCTACATCTCCCTGAAGCAATCTGTTCATTCGATAGGGTGATTTAAGATCTTTCAAAATTTCATTAACCACCCGTTTTTGTGCATCGGTCAATGGGAATGGAAGCTTGTCAATAAATTCCTTTAATTTTAGCAAATCATACGATTGACTGATGCCTGGAGAATGCTCCCTTTCGAACTTTCTTAAACCTTGCATCTTTAATTGAAATAAAAGAAATTCCTCATAAACAAAACGTCTTCTTGCTTGTTTCACCTCGTCCTGGTTTTCCGGAAAGTGAATCGATTTTATAGCATCTTTTCGATTAAGCAATCGATATTTAACTAAAAAAGAATTTGGTAAATTCTCCTCTATTAGACTTCCATATTGCTGATAAGCGATGCTGATAAATTTTCGCATCCCTTTGGTAGTTAATTTTCCTCTTAACGAATAAACGGGTTCAAAATGATTATTTTTTTTATTCTCCCCCAACTGTAGTTCATTCGCGGTAATCAATTGTTTGTGTGCATCCCACTTCCCTGTCACAGTCACAAGACCATTCATACTAATTTTATTTTTTAAATAAGGCTGGTTAAAAAAAACTACCTTGATCAGATAAGCTCCAACTAATACCCTGATCGTCAGCTTGGACTTCTTCCTGCCATAATAGACAAGAGAAGGTTCACTATGAACCTTCCCTTCCACGGTTACTTTCTCTTCATGCTGTACCTCGGCTAAATCTCGGAGACGATAATCTTCATAGCGATATGGAAAATACTCAAGTAAATCTCGGACTGTATAGATCCGCATTTCTGATAACATTTCAGCAGTTTCTTCACCAATTCCCTTTAATATGGTTACGGGTTGATTAAGATTTGGATTCACTTTTACTGAGCGGGATACCGAAAATCTTTGCCTCGAGCGCCCGGCCCGTCGGTGTCGCCGCCAACCCTCCTTGTCCAGTTTCTCTTAAGGCCGTTGGCATGGTTTGACCTATTTTATACATCGCATCTATAACTTCATCACAAGGAATTCGGCTCTTAATACCAGCAAGCGCCATATCCGCAGCAACCATTGCATTTGCAGCTCCCATTGCATTTCTCTTAACACATGGGACTTCCACAAGCCCTGCCACTGGGTCACATACTAGCCCAAGCATATTCTTTAGTGTTATAGCCATTGCTTCTGCACACTGTTCAGGAGTTCCACCGGCCATTTCAACTATTGCCGCAGCCGCCATTCCAGCAGCTGACCCTACTTCTGCCTGACAGCCCCCTGCGGCCCCGGAAATAGAGGCATTATTTGCGACTACGAATCCGAACGCACCGGATGTAAATAAAAATGAGATCATTTGCTCTCTGGTCGGATTCAATTTATTTTTAACAGCAAATAATGTTCCGGGAACAACACCAGCCGATCCTGCCGTCGGAGTGGCACAAATGGTTCCCATAGCGGCATTGACTTCATTTGTTGCAACCGCTTTACTAACTGCATCAAGAATTGTTTCTCCTGATAAGAAGTTGCCTTTTTCAATATATTTTTGTAGAAGGACCGCATCACCACCGGTTAAACCTGAATGGGAGGTAACGCCTTTAATGCCTCTCTCTACCGCTTCCTCCATGACAGTTAAGTTTCTGTCCATTAGGGAGAGAATTTCTTCCCTGGACCTCCCAGTTACTTGTATTTCTTGTTCTATCATAATTTCCGATATTTTTTTATTTTGACTGTCCGCAAGTTTAACCAATTCTGCTACATTTCGAAACACTTTTGACCCCCCTCTATGTTGTATTAATCCACAATTTTAGTTACCTTTAATATATTTGGAAGCTGCTCCAACTCAGTTATCAGTTGGTCATCGATATTTTGGTCCACCTCAATCGTCATTAGGGCCATTTTCCCCATTTCTTTGCGTGCGACCTCCATATGGCCAATATTAATTTCATATTTAGCCAAAGTATTGGTGACACTGGCAATGGCGCCAAAGCGATCATTATGGACTACCAGAATGGCTGGATGATTACCTGATAATTTTAGGTCGAACCCATTTAATTCTGTGATCTCAATTTTGCCTCCGCCAATTGAGACACCTACGAGTTCTAAATCTCCATTTTGATCTCCGATAATGACTCTAGCTGTATTTGGATGCTCAGGTACTGCATCCTCCTCAATAAAATGCAATTTCATACCATGTTCTTCAGCAATTTCAATTGCATTGATAATTCGCGTATCATCTGTATCAAAATCCAATAACCCTCCCACAATGGCTACATCTGTTCCATGACCTTTGTAGGTTTTTGCAAAAGAGCCATATAAGGAAATATTTGCCCATTTAGGTTCTCGGCCAAATAAGCTTCTGGCGACTCTGCCAATTCTAGCGGCACCTGCCGTATGGGAACTGGAAGGACCAATCATGACCGGACCTATGATATCAAACACACTTCTATATTTCACAATTCTTCCCCCTTTGCCAAAAATATCTCTTACTCTAATCTATTCTTTCTAATGTATCCTGGCTGCCTCAATTATCAAAAAAGAAATTGGGAAAAATCCAGAAAAAATTATTTCGGTATACAAAAAAAAAAGAAGAAGGGTGACCCCTTCTATTGTATCTGTAACTTATTCAATTGAAAAGATAAATGAATATAAAGGCTGACCGCCATTGTGAGTTTCAATTTCCACATCAGGAAATTTTTCCTCTACAAACTCAGTGAGCTGATTGACAGACTCTTTTGAAACATCTTCACCATATATAATCGTTAAGATTTCGGAATCTTCATCGATCATCTGCTCTAAAAGTTCCTCCGCCGCCTGCACTTTGTCTTTATTTTTAATGACAATTTTCCCTTCGGAAATCCCCATGAAATCATCTTTTTCAATTTCCAGTCCATCTATTTGTGTATCACGTACTGCAAACGTAATTTGTCCTGTCTTTACATGGCTAAGAGCTTCTTTCATAGCAGACTGATTTGTTTCAACATCTGCGGAAGGATTAAACGCGAGTAATGCAGACAGACCTTGTGGAACAGTTTTTGAAGGAATGACATAAATATCTTCATCCGACACTTGAACAGCCTGCTCTGCTGCCATGATAATATTTTTATTATTAGGCAAAATAAATACCTTTTTCGCATTTACTTGTTTAACGGCTTTGACAATATCCTCAGTACTTGGATTCATAGTCTGGCCGCCTTCGATTACTGCATGCGCACCAATACTTCTAAATAGATTTGCAATCCCCTCTCCCATTGAAACGGTTACAATACCATATTCTTGAGCTGATTTAGGAGAGTCTGGACGGGCAGTTACAAGAGGAGTTTTCGTATCACCAACAATATTGGTATGCTGCTGGCGCATATTTTCTATCTTCATATTAATCAAGCTGCCATAACGTTGACCATAGGTTAAAACTTCTCCCGGCTGTTCGGAGTGAATATGGACTTTAACAATATCCTCATCAGAAACCACTAATAAAGAATCACCGTATTCACTTAACACATTTCTGAAATTATCTTCATTAAACGGATTTTTTGAAAGTTTATCACTTTCAAATTTAACCATAAACTCAGTACAATAACCAAAAACAATGTCTTCGGTATTAATATGGCTTTGAACGCTTTTATGGTGTTCAGCATTGACCATTTCATCCATTGATGGCAGTGCACTTGGAACATCCGGTAGTTTTTCACCCTTTAATTCTGCCAAGAAACCTTCGTAAACACAAACAAGGCCTTGTCCACCGCTGTCAACGACACCAACTTCCTTTAATACAGGTAGCAGATCAGGAGTGCGTTTTAGGGAAGCTTTAGCTTCCTTCACAATATCCTCCATAATCAAAATGATATCCGTGTTTTTTTGAGCGGATTGTACGCCCTTTTTTGCAGCATCTTTTGCAACGGTTAGGATTGTTCCTTCAACCGGTTTCATCACGGCTTTATAGGCAGTTTCTACTCCGGCTTCAAAGGCTTGAGCAAAATCCTTTCCAGTTATCTTTGCTTTACTTTCAATACATTTCGAAAAACCACGAAACAATTGAGAAAGAATGACTCCGGAATTACCGCGGGCTCCCATCAGCAAACCTTTTGAAAGGGCCATTCCTACTTTACCTATATGTTCCTGAACATTATTTTTTACTTCTTTTGCACCGGAGGTCATTGATAAATTCATATTGGTTCCGGTATCACCATCCGGTACAGGAAAAACGTTTAGGGCATCAACCATTTTGGCATTGGCCGTTAAATTATTGGCCCCCTGAATCACCATTTCGGCAAAACGTTTTCCATCTAGTGTTGTAATAGACACAAAGCTTCCTCCTTACTATG
Source organism: Bacillus sp. JJ1764 (assembly GCF_036962145.1). Lineage (NCBI taxonomy): Bacteria > Bacillati > Bacillota > Bacilli > Caryophanales > Bacillaceae > Bacillus > Bacillus sp. JJ1764. The sequence goes on from NZ_JBALNY010000021.1 coordinate 14,839, forward strand.
GGTTCGTCACACGAACTCCCTGAACGTAAATATTTACCGAATCAACGGCAAGCCCAACAGTCTTATCTAGGGTGTATTTAACTTTTGATTGCACATTGTGGGCAATTTCGGAAATTTTCGTTCCATAGCTGACAATAATGTACATATCAATATGTAATGCTTCGTTTTCTTGACGAACGATTACGCCGCGAGTAAAATTTTCCTTGCGCAAAATTTCTGTTAGACCGTCTTTAATTTGATTTTTAGAGGCCATACCGACGATTCCATAGCATTCGATTGCCGCACCACCAGCAATAGTAGCGATCACTTCATTTGAAATATCAATTTGTCCGTACTTAGTTTTTAATTCAATGGACATGAATCGTTCCCCCTTTGGAATAATACTCCTTGGCTACAGTCATTTTACTATAGTCATCCCAATATTGAAAGACATACGTTGAAATTTGAAATTTTCTGGTGCAATGCCTAGGGGCTCAGGATCATAAGCTAATCCGTCATGAAGGTTAAAAAGTAACCTTCCTGCCAGCTCGTCTTATACCTGTCGCCCCTGATCAAGGCGCTTTCGCTTTTCTTCTTGTCTAGCTACAGCGCCTAGGGGCTCGGGGTCATAAGCTAATCCGTCATGAAGGTTAAAAAGCAACCTTCCTGCCGGCTTATCTTATACCTGTCGCCCCTGATCAAGGCGCTTTCGCTTTTCTTGTTGTCAAGGTATTTTTCTTGAAACCTTTTTAGATTAGTATTGCATTCGGATAAGTAGTGTGTTAAATTATTAAGGTATGTTAAGGCTAGGAAATATGGCCGAGCCATTTTTCTATATGTTCAATGAGCATGAAAAATTGCCATTTAAAGCTTTCGGTAGTTAAGGAGGGAAATCACTATGCCACGTAAATGTGTAGTAACTGGAAAGAAAACCACTACTGGTAACGCACGTTCTCACGCTATGAACGCTAACAAGCGCACATGGGGTGCTAATTTACAAAAAGTTCGTATTCTTGTTGACGGTAAACCAAAGCGTGTTTGGGTTTCTGCAAGAGCGTTAAGATCCGGTAAAGTTGAGCGCGTATAAGTCTCATGGGCATCCGTTATAGGATGCCTATTTTTTTTGTCCAATACCTACTTCTTTTTTAATATTCCCAAAATCCAAATTAAAAAGCACCCAAATGGGTGCTCGGATTTTATGAAGGAATAAAAACAATTAAATTGAATGATTCTTTTTTATTCTTTCTTATTAAACACACCAATCATCGCCCGGACAATTCCGCCTAAAAACCTTGGCAGTTTAATCGTATAAAATTTCATACTGTCCCTCCTCACAAATCTCACGGTTTTCCTATTTGAATACGGAAGCTTTCGTCGCCCTTACCATATTATTCATTGGAACGAAATCAGTACCAAATGAATTGGCCTACTAATCATGACTTCTTATCACTATTAATATGCCTTCGGAAAATGAAAAAGTACCATAATCACTAATAAGTTCATTACTAATACATAGTGTGGAACCGAGCGTAATATACCGATTTTTCAACGGATATTTAAACCCTTCCAGCGTCAAATCGGAGACTGCAAGCGTTAATGGAACAAAAGAAATATATTTTGCGGAATCCATTTTTTTAATATTGTGGGTACCTGGTTCTTTTAAATAGGCGATATTATAGCGGTCAATTAGATATATTTCCGTTTTGCTTTGTTCTCTTAACGAGTGGATCATTAGTTGAACATTGGCCAATAAATGATCCAATCTTCCACCAGTCGCGCCAAAGATTCTTATTATTTTTGGATGCTGATTCATTGCCCAATTCAAGGCAAGCTCCAGATCCGTTTCATTTTTTTCAGGTTTAAAGCGTTGCATCTCTCCTACGTTATTTTCAATATATGTTAACTCTTGTTTGGACACTGAATCAAAATCACCAAAAGCCAGTTTAGGATGAATGCCCCTGTTTAACAAATGAAATACACCTCGGTCCACACCCACCCAAACTACATCTGCTTCGTTATAAAGGCGTAAATCAGGCAAATGGTCTTCGGGACCTCCTGCAAGTATATGGATAATCATTGTTTACCTCCCTGCAAAAAGAAAAGCCGGGCTTAAAGCCGGCTTTTTTTTATCCTTTTATTTGTGAAATTGCTAGGGCATAGTCTTCTTGATTATAGACAGCCGAACCGGCAACAAGTATAGTTGCACCTGCTTCTACGCACAATTTTGCCGTTTCTGGATTGACTCCGCCATCAATTTCAATTTCAATATCGAGCCCTTTTTCTTCTGCCATCGCTTTCACACTTCTAATTTTAGGAAGTACCTCAGGGATAAATTTTTGACCGCCAAACCCAGGATTCACTGACATTAACAATACCATATCAATATCTCCTATAATGTGCTGGATACTCTCCACCGGTGTGGCAGGATTTAACACGACACCCGCTTTTACACCAAATGATTTGATATTTTGGATGGTCCGATGCAAGTGGCGGCAGGCTTCAACATGAACTGTAATATAATCTGCACCTGCTTTGGCAAAGGCTTCAATATATTGATCCGGATTTTCAATCATCAAATGCACATCTAATGGAAGATTCGTAACAGGACGAACAGCCTCTACAATCAGTGGACCAATTGTAATATTAGGTACAAAATGTCCGTCCATTACATCGATATGAATGTAATCAGCTCCTCCTTTTTCAACAGCGATAATTTCTTCCCCTAATTTTGAAAAATCAGCTGAAAGGATGGAAGGTGCGATTTTCACCATAATAATTAATACCTCGGCTTTCTGTCTTTAATTTCCTGCAAAAAGTCTACATAATGCTCATAACGGTAATGAGGAATCTCCTCTGAGTCAACCGCCTGTTTTACCCCGCACTTCGGCTCACTTATATGAAGACATCCACGAAATTTACAATTCTCACTTGCCTTATGAAGTTCGGGAAAGCAAAGGGTTAAATCTTCTGCTTCAATATTCGTAAATTCAAGAGAACTAAAACCGGGGGTATCCGCAACAAGTCCGTTACCTACTTCGATTAATTCAACATGTCTAGTTGTATGCTTTCCTCGGCCCAAATGGGATGAAATATCATTTGTTTTTAGCTCTAGATCAGGTCTTAGTGCATTTAACAAGGATGATTTCCCTACCCCTGATTGCCCGGCAAACACAGAGATTTTGGCTTCTAAATGAGGATATAGAAGTTCAATTCCTGCTTCGGTCTCGGAAGAGGTTAAGATCACCTCGTAACCCGCGGCTCGATATTGTTTCGCATATTCTTCAATTGTTTGCTTTTGGGCAGAATTTGTTAAATCCATTTTCGTAATACAGATGATGGGCTCTATATGATTAAATTCTACAAGGACTAAAAAGCGATCCAATAATACAGTACTAAAATCCGGTTCAACAGCGGAAAACACAAGGAAGGCACGATCGACATTCGCAATGGGTGGACGAACCAATTCATTTCGCCGTTCCTTTATTTCCAGTATATATCCTTCTTGGTCATTTTCTGCTTGAAAAACAACTTCATCTCCGACTAGAGGGGATATTTTATTCTTTCTAAACACCCCTCTACCTCGGCACTGGATTAGCCTTTCATCATAAAGGACGTAATAAAAACCGCTAAGGGCTTTAATAATTTTTGCTTCCGGCATAGCAGCCCTCCTTAAAAATCTTTCATTCATACGTTAAACCCTTTTATTCTGTATCGTCATAGTTAAAGTTTTCTTCTGCTATTACTTTCGTATCACGAATAATTCGATATCCTGCCTTTTTACCATATGGAATCGTCAGTTTAATTTGTCTTTTTGTGTTCTCGGTAATATAAAAAGTATCAGCAGGTTCGGTCATACTATGGTACATATCATCAATGTAAATAAGAACTTCCTGCTTTTGACCGGGCTGCCCTGGAATTGTCGGTTCAAAAGGAATCGTCACTTCCTTAATTACTTCTTTCGGGGGCTTTTCCTCTTTTCCTTTTGAAATCACGATGGTCACTTTATCACCTTTTTCTAGCACCGTACCGGCAGCTGGAGATTGTGATATGACCATTCCTTTAGGGATATTATCATCATATTTTTCCTGTGAAGCGTCTAAATTCAACCCCACCAGTGAGGCATAATCCTGAGCACCCTTGAGATTGTACTGGGTCAAGTCCTTCAACACAATCTTTTCCGGACCCTTACTGACAACAAACTCCAACACTGTATCATCAGGAACAACCTTTTTACCAGTTTCAGGGACCTGACTAATAATGGTGCCCGGTTCGCTTTCATCGTATTTTTCCGTTTTCTGGATTCCTTTAAAGTTTTGCCCCTCTAATAAACTTACTACCGTATCATATTGTTGTCCAACATAGTTAGATAACTCGTATTTTTCTTTGCCCTTACTAATATAAAGATTGATTTTCCATTTTTCCTTCACAGTACTTCCAGCTTCAGGATCTGTTTTAATAACTTTCCCCTTTTCTATTTTATCATTATTAATTTCAATCTTCTTGCCGATTCCAAGCCCTTTTGCTTTTAGTCTAGAAATGGCATCATCCGTGTTCATCCCGCTAACATCTGGGATGTTAACATCTTTTGCGGTGATTATTCCCGGGGTTAACGCCACTGCAACACCTGCAAGAATAAGGACTAACATAATGGAAATTAAGATAATCGGCCATTTTTTTCGCTTCTTTTTCGCCACACCTTTTGCCTTTTTATCTACAGTTGTCCCCGAATTTCCGTTACTATGAACCAGCGTTTCATCGAGATTTTGCAATGGGCGATCATTAGTTATGACTGGAATGGCTTTTGTCGCCTCATCATCTACTGGAATCATAAATTTAGGCTCATCTATTCTTTCCGGATTTAACGCAGTCCGTAAATCCTCCTCCATTTCTTCCACATTGTCATAACGGTGAAATGAATCTTTTGCCGTTGATTTTAATACAATATTTTCAACACTTTGAGGAATGTTTGGATTCCATCTTCTCACAGACGGGGTCTCTGATTGCAAATGCTTAAGGGCAATGGATACAGCAGACTCTCCAGAAAACGGAAGCCGTCCCGTTAATAACTCAAACATGACAATCCCAAGCGAATAAATATCCGACTTACGATTGGCCATGCCGCCACGTGCCTGCTCCGGTGACAAATAATGCACAGAGCCAAGCACAGAGTTGGTTTGTGTAATACTGGTTGCACTCAGTGCCATGGCAATTCCAAAATCAGTAATTTTAACATTCCCTTTATGATCTACTAATATATTTTGTGGCTTAATATCACGATGAATAATATGATTATGATGGGCGTGGGAAATTGCCGAGGTCAATTGTCGCATAATCCCAATTGACTCTTCCACCCTTAAAGGCGAATTCTGTTGTATGTATTGTTTTAACGTTTGACCTTCCACATACTCCATAACAATATAGTAAAGGTCTTTCTCCTCGCCTACGTCATAAATATTTACTATATTTGGATGATTGAGACTCGTTGCAGATTGTGCTTCCCTATGAAATCTTTTAATAAATTCTTCATCATTTGCAAAATCTAATCGAAGCATTTTAACCGCTACATCACGGTCTAGAATCATATCATGAGCCAAATACACATTGGCCATGCCGCCTCCGCCAATCATATCCAATATTTTATAGCGGCCGCTTAATCTTTTCCCGATCATCATTTTATATATCACCTTCAATGCTTTCTGAGAACTCTACGATTGCCAAGGTAATGTTATCCTCTCCACCATACTCATTAGCTAATTCGGTGAGTGTAGTAGCCTTTTGTTCAAGGTGATCTTCATTCTGGAGAATTTGAGTCATTTCCGATTCGCTCACTTTATTGGAAAGGCCGTCAGAACATAACAGAAGAATATCTCCCTCTTCGAAGGTAATGGTTTTAATATCAATTTCAACCATTTTTTCTGTTCCTAAAGCACGCAATAAAACATTTTTCCTAGGATGATGTTCTGCATCTTCCTTGGATATTTGTCCCGATCTTACTAATTCATTCACATAGGAGTGATCCTCAGTTACCTGCTTAAACCCAGATTCATTTAGCAAGTAACCTCGGCTGTCACCAATATTAGCCATTGTTACAAAACGGTTGGTGCTAAGAGCCGCAACAATGGTCGTTCCCATCCCATCACATTCAGCATGTTGAATGGCATGCTCCAAAATCATCTCATTTACCCTCGTAATTTTTTCTTTTAACCATTTTTCGGCATCATCCGCGGTAAAGATCCCTTGTGTTGATTCCCATTCACTTTTTAAATAGGATATCGTCATTTCACTGGCAACGTCACCGGCACGATGTCCACCCATTCCGTCAGCAACAACCGCCAGGCGATGACCGTCCTTGTTTAAAAACACACCACCGGCATCTTCATTGTGAAGACGGATTTTTCCTCGATCAGTCTGAAATACCGCTTTCATACTTTTACATCGTCTCCTCTTTTCGCTCCTTTGCACGAAGCTGTCCGCATGCAGCATCAATATCATGCCCGTGCTCCCGGCGAATTGTCACGTTAATCCCGCGATTTTTCAATGTCTTTTCAAACGCAAAAATTTTATCTTTTGGTGTGCGCACGTAATCTCTCTCTGGTACATAGTTAACCGGTATAAGATTTATGTGGCATTTAAGTCCTTTTATTAAGGCTGCCAATTCTTCCGCATGCTCAGTAGAATCGTTTACCCCGCCAAAAAGACCATATTCAAAGCTGATTCGACGACCTGTCTTATCGATATAATACCTTACCGCTTTCATTAAGTCATCAAGTTTATATGCTTTGTTAATTGGCATTAATTTTGACCTTAATTCCGTATTAGGAGCATGAAGGGAGATGGCAAAGTTAATTTGCATATTCTCATCTGCGAATTGATAGATTTTCGGTATGATTCCACTTGTTGAAACAGTGATATGACGTGCTCCAATATTGAGCGCTTTTTCATGATTAATAATCTTTAAAAATGCCAGCATATTATCGTAGTTATCAAATGGCTCACCGATTCCCATGATAACTACTGAACTGACCCGCTCTTCCATCTCATCAAGAGCCTGCTGTACTTTTACCACTTGTGCTACAATTTCACCAGCCTCTAAGTGGCGTTTTAACCCCCCTAGAGTGGAAGCGCAGAATGTACATCCGATACGGCACCCAACTTGAGTTGTTACACAAACTGAATTCCCATAATCGTGCCGCATTAGGACTGTTTCGATAGAAAAACCGTCGTGAAGTTCAAATAAAAATTTAATCGTTCCGTCTGATGATGTTTGCTGAATGATCGTTTTTAATGTAGTTAGTTCAAAGTGAGCTGCAAGATTTTCTCTTAAGTTTTTTGATAAGTTGCTCATATCTTCGTAGGAGCCCACTCTTTTTTTATAAAGCCAATCAAAGATTTGCTCAGCTCTAAATGGCTTCTCCCCAATTTCCTGAAGCCATTCCTTTAGCTGATGTAGCTCCAGTGAATAGATTGATTTTTTTTCCTGTGTGATGGTTGCCTCTGTCGTATTAACTGGTTCCAAGTTTATCCCTTCTTCCTTAACGCTGCGATATAAAAGCCATCTGACCCAAAGTATTGAGGTAATATTTGTAAATCATAATCTGAAATAAATGGCTGAATGGCTTCCGGCATTCTTGACCGCAAGCTATAATCTCCTTCAAATTCAGAATGATCCCCCAAAAAATTTTTAATCATTTGTTCGTTTTCTTCTTTATCTACCGTACACGTACTATAAACTAAAGTTCCACCCTTTTTAACTAGCGGTGAAACAGCTTGTAAAAGTTGCTGCTGAATCATGCTTAATTGAGTAATATCCTGTTCCTTCTTGGTGTACTTCATATCAGGTTTTCTTCGCATAACACCCAATCCTGAGCATGGTGCATCTAGTAATACTGAATCAAAAGAACCCTCTTGGAAATGTTCACTAACTTTTCGCGAATCCAAAGCTACCGCTTTTATATTTTCCAATCCTAATCTCTGAGCGTTGTCACGTATTAATTTTACCTTATGCTCGTGAAGGTCAATAGAGATTACCTCACCTGTTCCTTTCAATTTTTCAGCGATATGTGTTGTCTTCCCTCCAGGAGCAGCACAAGCGTCCAAAACAGTTTGATGATCACTTACACCTAGAGCATACGCAACCAACATTGAACTTTCATCCTGAATGGTTAATAATCCATTTTGGAACACTTTTGAGGTTGCAAGATTCCCTTTTAATGAACGGATCGCTTCAGGAATAATAGGACTTTTTTCTATTTGAAAGCCCTCTTCCTCTAATAGATTGACACAGTCGTCCCGGGAAATTTTTGCAATATTAACACGTGCGGTTTGCAGCGGTGCAAGTTGGTTGATTTCGCACATTTCTTTTGTTTTTTCATAGCCAAACTGGTCAGCCCATCTTTTCACTAGCCATTGTGGGTGGCTTGTTTCAAGAGAAAGGCGTTCAATTGGATCATGGACTTGATCTAATGACGGGAGTCCCTCACGTTGGATCGTTCTGAGGACCCCGTTTACCAACCCTGCTATTCCTTTATGTCCACGTTTTTTAGCAATCTCAACAGCCTCATGAATCGAAGCATGGTCCGGAATTTTATCAAGGTAAACCATTTGATAGAGTGTTACCCGCAGCAAATGAAGAACCCAATTTTCCAATTTACGGCTGTTTTTAATAAATGGACTTAGATAAAAATCTAAGGCCATTTTTCTCTGAAGCGTCCCATAAACCAGTTCAGTCAGTAAACCAACATCCTTTTGAGGAATTTGGTGTTTATTTATCGCATTATTTAGCAACAAATTGCTGTATGCCTGATTTTTTTCGATTGTGATCAACAGCTCTAAGGCTGTTTCACGAACATTTTTTTTAAAACTTGCTGTCATGTTATTCTCCCAACTGATTGCCTGCATTTAGTTTAGAGCCAGATCCACGTAAATATTGCTCACAAGACATCTTCGTTTTTCCTGAAGGCTGAAGTTCGGTAATTTTAATCGCCGTGTCATTTCCGGTTGCCACGATTATGCCATCTGATTCTATCTTAACTATGGTACCTGGAATTACATCTGTTTTTTCATTAACTTTACCTGCACGCCAAATTTTTATAACTTGACCATCCATTGTTGTAAACGCCACAGGCCATGGATTTAATCCACGAATCTGGTTAAAGATGTCTTCTCCGGATTTGTTCCAATCAATTTTTTCTTGTTCTCGTTTGATATTAGGAGCAAAGGTTGCTTCTGCATCATTTTGCGGTATTGGTGTCAGCTTCCCTTCTATTAATAAAGGCAGTGTTTCTGATAATAATTTTGCACCTGCCGCGCTCAACTTATCATGCAAAGTCCCAACATTATCTTCATCTGTAATCGGAATTTCTACCTTTGTCAAAATATCTCCTGCATCAAGTTTTTCTGCCATATACATAATTGTTATTCCAGACTTCTTTTTTCCTGTTAATAATGCGTAATGAATCGGTGCACCACCTCGCAATTCCGGTAATAGTGATGCATGAACATTGATACAGCCGTATTTAGGTGCATCAAGGAGCTTCTTAGGCAAGATTTGTCCGAATGCGGCAGTGATAATCAAATCCGGATTTAATGCAAGAATCTGATCCAGTTCTTCATCTTTCCTAATTTTTTCTGGCTGGTAAACCGGTATTCCTTGTTTTAAGGCTTCCACTTTAACGGGTGGTGGTGTTAGAACTTTTTTTCGCCCAACAGGCCTGTCCGGTTGAGTTACGACACCGATGACCTCATAGCCATCCGCAATGATTTGTTGTAAAACCGGTACAGAAAAATCAGGAGTCCCCATAAATACTATCTTTGTCATTCAGTGTCTTCTCCTTTTAACTCATCTTCCTCAAGATATCTGGTAACCTTTGATGTAAATAAAACCCCATCAAGGTGATCTATTTCATGCTGAATGGCTCTTGCCAGGAATTCTTCAGCCTCCAGCGTATATTTTCTTCCTTTACGATCAAATGCTTCTATTTTAACGTAATTTGGTCTGGTTACTTCTCCATAAAGATCTGGAAAACTTAAACAGCCTTCCGGTCCTGTTTGTTCACCGTCTTGTTTTAAAATCTTAGGATTGATCATTTCGATTGTCCCAGATTCGTCATCAATATCAACGATTGCCACTCTTGCACCTTTACCTATTTGCGGAGCTGCAAGTCCTACACCATCAAACTCAATCATGGTGTCATACATATCATCAAGCAATTTTGCAAGCTTTCTATCAAATTTCTCTACTGGTTTACACTTAATCTCCAGAATTTCTGCTGGATACGTTACAATCTTTCTAATAGCCAAAACTTTACCTCCATCAAAAATTACAATAAACGTGGATTTTTATTTACCATTTTCACCCGAATTACATTAAGATAAACGGATTAACATCTACAGAAACTAGAAGTCCAGATTTTGCATCCTTTTGGTATTGATCCAAAATGGTTTTTAAAGTTCCTCCAAGGTTCGGTTCCCGTTTGTATTTTATCAAACATTGATACCGATATCTATTATTAATCCTAGCAATAGGGGACACTGAAGGGCCAAGGATCACCGCTTCATTTGAGATTTGCGAACGGACATATCGGGCAATTTTCTCTGTTGCCGAGACGGCAGCCATAAGTTGCTCGTGACTGACCGTAATTAACGCAAGGTAATAGAATGGGGGATAATGATGGAGTTTACGAACCATCATTTCTTGCTGATAAAATTGATCATAATTATGGGAACCAGCAAACTCTATACTATAATGCTCCGGCGTATAAGTTTGGATCACAACCTCTCCCGGCAACTGATGCCGGCCGGCCCTTCCACTTACTTGAGTTAATAATTGGAAGGTTTTTTCCGAAGATCGAAAGTCCGGCAAATGGAGCATCGTATCAGCAGATAGCACACCGACGAGCGTAATGTTTGGAAAATCGAGCCCTTTAGCAATCATTTGAGTTCCCAACAATATGTCTGCTTTTCCCTCTTGGAATTCATTTAATAATCTTTCATGTGACCCTTTTCGACTGGTCGTGTCCACATCCATCCGAATGACTCTCGCCTCTGGAAGTATCTTCCCCAGTTCATCCTCTACCTTTTGCGTACCAGTTCCGAAGTAGCGAATGTGCTCGCTTGAACATTCAGGACATACGCTAGGAATCGTACTCTCATATCCACAATAATGACATTTCATTTGTGTTCCTGCCCGATGATAGGTTAACGAAATATCACAGTTTGGACAGTTTACTACATAGCCGCAATCACGGCACATAACAAAGGATGAATGTCCCCGTTTATTTAAAAACAACACTGATTGTTGTTTTTTTTCGATACGGTCTTTTAACATGTCAAATAGCTTTCTTGAAAACATGGAGCGATTTCCGTCACGGAGTTCTTCACGCATGTCAATGATTTCCACCGATGGAAGCGCGTGATTGTTCATACGATTTGGGAGAGATAAAAGGTGGTATACTTTTTTCTGCGCTCTTGCAAAGGATTCTAAAGATGGAGTGGCACTGCCCAATACGACCGGGCAATGATAGGTTTCTGCCCTTTTTATCGCAACATCACGAGCATGGTAACGTGGCATTTCTTCCTGCTTATAGCTAGTTTCATGCTCCTCGTCTATGATAATGATACCGAGATTTTCGAAAGGTGCAAAAATCGCTGATCTTGCCCCAACTGCTACCTTTACTTCTTTGCGCTGGATTTTTCTCCACTCATCATATTTTTCACCTGCTGATAGGCCGCTGTGAAGAACCGCTACTAAATCTCCAAAACGGCTTTTAAACCGCTGAACCATTTGTGGGGTTAACGAAATCTCCGGTACAAGTACAATTGCCTCTTTCCCTTTTTCAATCACTTCTTGAATGGACTGCAAATACACTTCCGTTTTCCCACTGCCTGTTACTCCGTATAATAAAAAGACCTCGTGTTTGTTCGTTTCAATTGCATGTAGGATCGGACTAATCGCCCCCGCCTGTGATTCAGTTAATGGCAAAGGCGTTGTTCGTTCGAACGTACGATTTTCATACGGGTCTCTGTATACTTCCATTTCAATTTCCATTAATATATTTTTCTGGATAAGAGCTTTAACAATCGATGACGAGACGTTTAATTCCGAAGATAAAAGTTTCAATTCGATTGGTTCAAGATGATCGATAAAATAGGCCAACACTTTCTTTTGTTTTTCGGCATTGGCTGGCAATGTGTTCATTTCCTCCATTAATTTCGCAGACGACACATTTGGCTTGATCACTTTTACCCATTTTTTTCTGACTTTTTCCTTTACTTCATATTGGACTTCAAGGAGTCCATTAGCTATTTCGCGTTGTAAAAGGGTAACTACCCCATTTTTCAATGCAGTATCCCAGTCAATACTTGGACCTTTTTCAAAATAGGCCTGCAAATGGAATGGTAAACTAGCTACACTGATTCCGGCAGCTAGCGTAACCTTTTTTTCGTACTTTGCTTTTAATGCCGCTGGAAGCATTACTTGGTAAGCAAAAATTTTAAAGCAGAGTGTCGTATCCGTTAACCAATCACCCAACTCCAATAGTTCTTCATTTAAGATTGGCTCCAAGTCCATTGGTTCGACGATTTCTCTTAATTGTTTAAAATCTGATTCAGATTTTATTTCTGTAACAAATCCCTGGATATTCCTCGGACCAAATGGGACAATAACTCTCATACCTGGCTGGATGATGTTTTCCCAATCACTTGGGATCAGATAATCAAATGGCCTATCTGTTTGTTTTGTTGGAACATCAACTATGACACTGGCAATTTTCATTTTTCTCCCAAATCCTTCAGAAGTGGTGTTACTTCAGCGATAATTTTTTCAGCCACCTCTGTTTTAGACATCATTGGCAGCTCTATGGCGGCACCATCCCGTTTATAAATTGTGACAATGTTTGTATCTGTTCCAAAACCTGCGCCTTCGGACTTCACATTATTGGCCACAATCATATCAGCATTCTTATTAAATAGTTTTTTCCTTGCGTACTCTTCAACGTTGTCAGTTTCAGCCGCAAATCCTATTAGGATTTGATTTTTCTTTTTTTGTCCCAGTTCAAATAAAATATCTTTTGTTCTTTCAAGCTCGAGATGTGCGTCGCCGGCTTGTTTTTTGACTTTTTGATCGTAAACCGTTTTGGGACGATAATCGGCAACTGCCGCTGTTTTGATAATACAATCAGCTTCGTCTAAATGCTTCATTACCTCATGATACATTTCTTCCGCACTTTCAACTTTTTTAAGCTCTATTGTATTTGAGGCAGTAAGCTGTACAGGACCGGAAATAAGAATAACCCGGGCACCTTTTCTTTTCGCTTCTTCCGCTAAAGCATAGCCCATTTTGCCGCTGGAGTGGTTCGAAATAAAGCGGACAGGATCAATCTTTTCCCTAGTTGGGCCAGCTGTTATGATAAACACCTTTCCTTTTAATGGAAGAAAAGGTTTTTGATTAAAATGATGTTGGATTAATTCAACTATTTTTTCCGGTTCTTCCAATCGGCCTTTTCCGACATACCCGCAGGCTAAATAGCCTTCACTCGGTTCAATGAACCTATATCCGTAATCAGCTAAAATTGATAGATTCCGTTTTACAGCGGGATGTTCATACATATGAACATTCATGGCTGGTGCGATCCAAACCGGTGCTGTTGCTGCCAACAATGTAGTCGAAACCATATTATCGGCAATTCCATTCGCTAGTTTCCCAATCGAATTGGCTGTTGCAGGTGCCAGAAGAATTAAATCGGCCCAATCCGCTAAATTAATATGGGCAATAACTTGTGGATTTTTTTCATCAAACGTATCAGTAAACACTTCATTCCGCGATAAGGCTTGAAAGGTCAAAGGAGTAACAAATTTAGCAGCTGATTCGCTTAAAATGACTTTTACTTGAGCACCTGCTTGGACCAGTTTGCTTGTCAGGGCAGCAGCTTTATAAACAGCAATCCCGCCAGTTACACATAATAATATTTTTTTATCGTTTAGCACCAAAAATCCCCCAATCCATACATCGATTAACTTTACCTTTTATTATGATGGAACTTAACTTTTTTTTCACGTTTTTCCTTCTTTTTTCGACATCTTTGGAAGCAAAAAATAAAAAGGCTGACATAGTCAAGCCTTTCTTTGCATCATGAACTGAATTTGTTTATTCAGCGGGTATCTCTGCTTTTTTTGATACACGATAAGTAAGTTCACCGGAATAAATTTCTTCCAGCGCCTTGCCAACATGTTTATAAGAAACATACTTTGGTAATCTCTCATCGTGAACCTGGGACATAACCCGAGCCCTTTTAGCAGCAACTGAAACCAATGAATATTTTGAATCAATTTTTTCTAATAATGAATCAATAGAAGGATAAAGCATGTTTATTCTACCTCCAACAACTTTTTGTATCGATGTTCTACTCTTTCTCGACGACAATGTTCTGCCGTAACAATGGATTTTATTCGATCACAAGCTAATTCAACTTGATCATTTTCCACAACATAATCATATAATTCCATCATTTCAATTTCTTCTCGGGCCGTCAACATCCGATTATGGATGATATCCTCAGTCTCCGTGCCTCTTGTCACAATACGGTTTTTTAATTCAGTTAAGCTTGGCGGCATCAAGAAAATGAATAACCCATCAGGGAATTTTTCCCTAACTTGACGTGCACCCTTTACTTCAATTTCTAAAAATACATCTTTCCCTTGGTCTAACGTTTGTCGTACATAGTCAACCGGGGTTCCGTAATAGTTCCCAACAAATTCAGCATACTCCAATAGTTTACCATGTTCGATCATTTCTTCAAACTGTTCTCTTGTTTTGAAAAAATAGTCTATCCCGTCTCTTTCGCCTTCACGAGGCTTTCGGGTTGTAACTGATATGGAATATTCAAATGCTGTATCAGGTTGGGAAAAAATTTCTTTTCGAACAGTCCCTTTTCCAACTCCGGATGGACCGGAAAGTACAATCAGCAATCCTTTTTCCTGCATTTTCAATAAATCCTACCCTTCTTCAATCATTTCATCGCGATCAGTTAACCGGTGAGCAACTGTCTCAGGCTGCACCGCAGATAAAATGACATGATCACTATCCATCACTATTACAGCACGGGTACGCCTTCCATATGTAGCATCAATCAATGATCCCCTGTCACGGGCATCCTGTATAATTCTTTTAATTGGGGCGGATTCCGGACTAACAATAGAAATTATCCGATTTGCCGAAACAATATTTCCAAATCCAATATTTATTAATTTAATCCCCATGATTATCATCCAATCATCAATAATATATTTTGACCTCAGCAGACTTTTTCTAAACAGGATCTACTCAATATTTTGAACCTGCTCCTTTAGTTTCTCAAGCAAACTTTTTATCTCCACAACGATTAACGCGATAGTAGAATCATTTGCTTTTGAACCAATGGTGTTTGTTTCCCGGTTCATTTCCTGCACAAGAAAATCCAGCTTACGTCCGATTGGCTCATGATGGTTAAGTGTTTGGACAAATTGCTGAATATGGCTATTTAACCTGGTGATTTCTTCATTAATATCAGCCTTTTCAGAGAATACAGCCACTTCAGTTAAAATTCTCGTCTCGTCGATTTGCCCGTTTACAAACTCTTGCATTCTTTTTGTAAGTCGTTCTTTATATAATTGAACGACCACCGGAGCATATTTTTGAAGCTCGAAAATATGGGTTTCAACTTGGGAGATGATGGAGATGAGGTCTTTTTTCAACTCTTCCCCTTCTGCTATTCGCATTTGCTTTAATAAAACAACTGCCTCTTCCGTTGCCTTAAGTACCAGATCCTCTAGCTCTTCGTTATCGGCTTCACTCTCTTCAATATGTAAAAGATCAGGGCGGCTAATTAAGTCATGAAGGGTAATCGTCCCTGTTATTCCATATGTATCGCCAGCTTGTTTCATAAATTGGAAATATTCCTCAATTAAATTCCAATCAATATGTAGTTTTCTAGTAATGCTTCCTGCACCTTCCACGCTCACATAAACTTCTACTCTGCCGCGACGAATGTGCTGACCTAATTTCTTTTTCATCTTATCTTCTATTTTTAATAATTGCCTTGGCATTCTAATATTCATTTCGCTGAAGCGATGATTTACTGATTTGACCTCGACAATTACTGAAAAAGAATCAGATTCTGCCTTTCCCCTTCCAAATCCTGTCATACTTATAACCATAACTATAGCACATCCAATCTAGGATATATGATCAGATTCCATAAAAAACTCCAAAAGGCAATAGAGGTGATTCTATTACCTTTTGGATTATAACACACTTTATTTTGTTTTTCTTAACAAAAATGATCCCGCTAGTAAAAAAGTTGGAATACTGGACATTCCGATAATGAGCAGCCAATCTCTCGCTGCAATCGGCAAGGTATGGAAAATAGGCTGTAATGGCGGATAATAAATAACAACTAGTACTAATAAGAGTGAAGAAATGACAGCCCATACCAAGTACTGATTTCCAAATGGATTTCTTGATAGAACAGATTTTTCACTGCGACAATCAAATACATGAATTAACTGAGCCATGACCAAAGTAGCAAAAGCCACGGTCTGGGCATATTGCAATTGAGATGGGTCATTATGATACACAAACATAAAGGCTAATAATGTAACTAATCCTATTAAGAAGCCCCTAGATACAACTTTCCATCCCAATCCCCTTGAAAAAATTCCTTCATTCGGGCTTCTTGGTCCTCTTTTCATAACATTTTCTTCAGGCCGATCCAGACCAAGTGCCATAGCAGGTAAACCATCAGTAACCAAATTCACCCATAGAATTTGAATTGGCACCAATGGCAATGGAAGTGCCAAAATCATAGCAAAAAGCATCACTAGAATTTCCCCAACATTGGATGCTAATAAGTATCGAACAAACTTTCGAATATTTTCATAGATATTTCTGCCTTCTGTAATGGCTGCCTTAATAGTGGCAAAATTATCATCCAATAAGACAAGTGCGGAGGCCTCTTTCGCCACATCTGTCCCCGTTATCCCCATCGCCACTCCGATATCAGCCGCTTTGATAGCAGGAGCATCATTGACTCCATCACCTGTCATAGCAACAACATGCCCTCTATTTTGTAATGCGTTAACTATCTTAAGTTTATGTTCTGGAGAAACCCGGGCAAATACAGAAACATCCTCGACAATATCCTCTAGTTCTTGAACTGACATTTGAGACAAAGCCTTACCATCAATAACTTTACTATTTTTTGATAAAATCCCAAGCTGTGCTGCTATTGCTTTAGCAGTGATGACGTGATCCCCGGTAATCATGACCGTTTTTATACCGGCCTCTTTACATTCTTTAACAGCAGCTTTTACCTCTGGCCTTGGCGGGTCAATCATTCCCTGGACCCCAATAAAGGTCAATTTACTCTCTGCTTCCATTTCACTTAGAATCATTGTATTAGAAGAGATAGGCTTGTAGGCGATCGCTATTGTTCTTAGTGCCTGAGAGGCAAGGTGATCAATCGCACTTTGTACCTTTTGGCGAGAATCTTTGACTAACGCTTGTGTTTTATCATTCCAAAGAATGGATTCACAGATTCCCAAAATCACATCTGGGGCCCCTTTGGTCACAATAAAATGTCTTCCTTGTTTGTCTTTAACATGTATACTCATCATTTTCCTAGAAGAATCAAACGGAAACTCATTGATGACAGTAAATTCTTCCAATAGTTTTGGGCGATTAAAACCGGCTTTCATTGCACTTACTAATAGTGCCCCTTCTGTTGGATCCCCATCAAGCACGTATTCTTCATCTTTCATATTTAAATCGGAATGATTGCATAGCATGCCAAAAATAAGCATTTGCTGTAAAGCTTTCTCTTCTTTTGGTTGTACCCGTTGTTCATCCCGATAAAATTCTCCCTGCGGTTGGTAGCCTACACCATCTACCGTCCAAGTATGACCGCCGCTCCAAAGATGCGTAACCGTCATTTTGTTTTGGGTCATTGTACCGGTTTTATCGGAGCAGATGACGGATGCACACCCCAGGGTCTCCACCGCAGGAAGCTTCCTTACAATAGCATTTTTCTTAATCATCTTTTGAACACCAAGGGAAAGTGCAACCGTTACAATCGCAGGAAGTCCTTCCGGAATGGCAGCTACCGCTAAAGAAACGCCCGCTAAAAACATCTCATATAATTCGTGCCCTTGAATGACTCCAATGACAACAACTAGTAATGTTAATACTAAAGCAACACTGATCAGGACTTTACCTAATTGCTCTAATCTGCGCTGTAATGGAGTTTCTTGACTCTCGGCATTTTGCAATAAATCGGCAATTTGTCCCATCGCTGTTTTCATTCCAGTGGCAATGACAACACCCATCCCAGTACCCCTAGTAATCATCGTACCCATAAAAGCTATATTCTCCATATCGCCAATACCCGGATTAGGATTCGTTAATTTCTCAATATGTTTAGAGACCGGTACAGATTCTCCTGTTAAGGCGGATTCCTCAATTTCTAAACTTTTAGAATCAATAATTCGTACATCAGCACCGATCCGGTCACCACTAGTAAACTTCAGAATATCCCCAACGACGATTTCTTTAGAGGGAACTTTCAGCCATTTTCCCTCCCTTAAGACATTAACCTGGGGTGCAGAAAGTTCCTTAAGTGCTTGCAATGATTTTTCAGCCCGGCGTTCTTGGTAAAACCCAAGAATACCATTAATTAACACAATCGCAATAATGGCTATGGCGTCAATATATTCCCCCAGTAAACCGGAAATAAGGGTTGCTGCCAATAGTACTAAGACCATAAAATCTTTAAATTGACTGAAAAACAATAGCAGGGCAGATTGCTTCTCCCCTTCATCCAATTCGTTATACCCGTATTTTTTTACACGCTGTTTCACTTCTTCTTGTAATAATCCAGAAGAAAAGTCGGTTTCTAAAGCCTTTTCTACTTGTTTTATCTCCATCTCATGGAACTTCATCCGACCATCTCACTTCCCCCTTAATAGACCTAATCTAAAGAAAGCTTATTCAGGGTCGTCCCAAAAAATGCTATGATAATTTATATTACAGCCTAAAATGCGAAATTCAGGCAGATATGTTTAAATGTAGGTTATACTTGAATAAGTGACATAATTAAGAGAAGATTGCTGATTTTAATATCACGTTTATTGGAGCGGAAGATGCGAAGACTCCTAGAAA
>NZ_JBALNY010000021.1:34011-94074 GCF_036962145.1 Bacillus sp. JJ1764
CTGGGGAGACCCCGCAGGCGCCTAAGCGCCGAGGAGGCTCACCGCAACGCCCACGAACCGCACGCAGCTGGAGCGCAAATCAACCACCTAGTTCAAAAGAGTCAAAAAGTAAAGGATGTATTTACATGTCATTTGATGGATTATTTACTCACGTCATGGCAAATGAACTTTCCCGCAGCTTAAAAGGCGGGCGGATCAATAAAGTTCATCAGCCCTATAAAAATGAGATTATTATTACCGTTCGTGCAAACGGATCGAATAATAAACTGCTGTTATCCGCTCATCCAAGCTATGCCCGAGCCCAAATAACAAATGAAAGCTATGATAACCCGAGTGAACCGCCGATGTTTTGCATGCTGCTCAGAAAGCATATTGAAGGACACATTTTAGAAGATGTCTATCAAGTAGAAAATGACCGCATGATTATTTTTGAAATAAAGGGCAGAAATGAAATTGGAGACATTAGCTATAAACAATTAATCATTGAAATTATGGGTAGGCACAGCAATATTATTTTAGTAGACAAAACACGTAATCTGATTCTTGATAGCATTAAGCATATTTCTTTTGCTGTCAATAGCCACCGAGCTATCTTACCGGGTCAGCCATATATTTATCCGCCTGAACAGAAAAAGCTTAATCCTTTCCATGCTTCTGAGGAAGATGTGTTAAAAAATATTGATTTTAATGCTGGAAAAATGGATCGCCAGATTGTGGAGCAATTCGCAGGTACTTCACCATTGTTTGCTAAAGAAGTGGTTTTTCAAAGCGGGCTGGCAAATCGGACAACTGTTCCACAAACCTTTATAAAATTGATCAATGAAATACAAATGGAGGAGATTCGTCCTTCGATCATGGCTACGGAAACGAAAGAAGCCTTTTATCTATTTCCACTCGAACATGTAGGTGGTGTAATAAAGTCATTTGATACGTTGAGTGAGGTGCTTGACCGCTTTTATTTTGGCAAAGCGGAAAGGGACCGTGTGAAGCAGCAGGGCAATGATATTGAACGCTTCATCATCAACGAAAAAGAAAAAAATGAAAAGAAAATTGAAAAACTGCAGCAAACATTAAAAGAAGCAGAGCTTGCCGAGCAATATCAACGTTACGGGGAACTGTTAACAGCAAATCTTTATGCAGCGAAAAANNGGTCACGATTACGTTGGATCCGCGGCGAACTCCTTCTGAAAATGCCCAACGGTATTTTTCAAAATACCAGAAAGCCAAAAATGCCGTGGCTATTGTTGAGGAACAAATTGAAAAGGCAAGGTTAGAAGTGATCTATTTTGATAATCTTCTTCAACAAATACAAACAGCATCTACTAAAGATATTCAGGAAATTCGTGAAGAACTTGTGGAGGGCGGATATATTAGAGAACGGCAAAAACGAAATGGCAAGAAACTACAAAACGTTAAGCCCGTCCTTGATTATTTTGTTTCTTCCGACGGTATTGACATCATCGTTGGTAAAAACAATAAGCAAAATGATTATTTAACAAATAAGCTGGCAGCAAGAGATGAAATATGGCTTCATACAAAGGATATTCCGGGGTCGCATGTGGTAATCCGAAGTAAAGAACCATCAGAGGAGACCATTCATGAAGCAGCCAAGTTAGCAGCCTATTTCAGTAAGGCCCGAAATTCCAGTTCCGTTCCGGTTGATTTCACTCGGGTGCGATTTGTTAAAAAACCAAGCGGGGCCAAACCAGGATTTGTCATTTATGAAAATCAGCAAACAGTCTTTGTAACTCCAGAAGAGGAATTAGTGTTAAAACTGAAAAACAAATAACCATATACGAGATTAACTGGCCCTTAGAACTTTATATGTGACCAGTCTTTCTTCTCTTACGCCTTTTTCGGTCACGCTGACCCTCCTAAAATGAACCTTTTCCTTCCTTAACGCAATTTCGGTCGCATAGATTTCTATGCGACCGAAATTACGTTTAACAGCCATTTTTAGTTGTATAATTCAACTTTGGCAAACCTATTCGAACCGTTTGCTCCATTCTGTTGGATTCTGACTCCAAGTTAATAGACTATCTTGATCATTTTCGCTAATGTAGCCTTTTGTGATGGCAACTTGAACTAATGTTGGAAAGTCTGTCAGTGATTCGCTGCGTATACCCTCTGCAGTAAAGGCCTCTTTCCCTTTTTCAAGTCCATACGTGAAGATAGAGACTACTCCAAGGACCTCACATCCTGCATCTCTTAAAGCTTGTACTGCTGTGATTACACTGCCGCCAGTTGAAATTAAGTCTTCCACCACGACCACCTTTTGACCACTCTCTACTTTACCTTCAATCTGATTGCCTTTGCCATGACCTTTTGCTTTTGAACGGACATAGCACATTGGCAAGTTCATCAATTCACTGACCCAAGCAGCATGGGGAATGCCTGCTGTCGCTGTCCCAGCCACTACTTCTGTATCTGGAAAATGCTCATGTATAAGCTGCTTTAGTCCTTGCGCAATCTCACGACGAACTTCCGGGAAAGACAATGTCAGACGGTTGTCGCAATAAATAGGTGATCTTAATCCGGATGTCCATGTAAAAGGTTCCTGAGGTTTTAAAGCAACTGCATGTATTTCTAGTAGTTTTTCAGCAATGTTTCGTTTCATTGTCGGACTCCCTTCCATTCTTCCATCCATTTCTTATAGCTGTGTAATGGGTCGTCGGATCTCGTAATCGAGCGGCCAACAACAATAGCTCCTACCCCTGCATTTCGGGCAAATTCTGGTGTCGCTACCCGCTTTTGGTCTCCAACCTGATCAGATTCTAATCTAATTCCAGGACATACTGTCAAAAATTCTTGCCCTACTTTTTCTCGAATCGAAGTGGCTTCCCACGCCGAACAAACAACACCGTCTAAGCCTGCTTCTTTGGTTAAAGAAGCATAATGTAACACAGACTCTTCAAGTGATACAGGAATCATCTGTTCCTCATTCATTTGCTCCTGTGAAGTGCTAGTTAGTTGAGTGACTGCGATACAAGCTGGGCGTTTTTGACCAGCTGATGTTCCTGCCTCCAACCCTTCTAGTGCGGCTTGCATCATTCTTTTGCCACCTGCTGCATGAACATTTACCAGATCACAATTCAAGAGGGCTAGTCCTTTCATCGCCCCATAAACCGTATTAGGGATATCATGAAGCTTTAAATCTAAGAAAATATGATGACCTGATTCTTTTAATAAATGAATGATGGACGGACCTTCTTGGAAATATAGTTCCATTCCTACTTTCACAAAAAGCTGCTCTTCTGAAAATGGTTTTAAAAATTGTTCCACTTCATTTTTTGTTGCAAAATCAAGCGCGATGATAAGCGGGCTGTTCATGCTTTCTCCAGCTCCTTCCCGTACATTCACTGATGTGTTCATAACCCAATTTATCTAATAATATTGGTAGTTCTGCGATAATCGTCGGACATACAAATGGGTCTACAAAATTAGCTGTTCCCACTGCTACGGCACTTGCCCCTGCATAAAAGAATTCGATAACATCCTCTGCAGACTCGATTCCACCCATGCCAATAATAGGGATATCCACAGCCTGACTCACTTCATAGATCATCCGAATCGCTACAGGTTTTATGGCCGGACCGGATAATCCCCCGGTACGATTTGCCAAAATTGGGTTTCCAGTTTTAAGATCCAAACGCATGCCTATAAGAGTATTAATCATCGTTAGACCATCTGCACCGCCGGCTTCCACCGCTTTGGCCATTTCAACAATATTAGTTACATTTGGAGATAACTTCACGTATACAGGTACTTGTGAAACTTCTTTTACTCTTTTTGTTAATCTCTCGGCTACTTCAGGGATGGTTCCAAAAGCAATCCCCCCAGTTTTTACATTTGGACAAGAGATGTTTAATTCTAGTGCATGTACGTTTGGAGCTGTTGAAATTTTCTTGGCAACCGCCACATAATCTTCCTCAACCGAACCAGCTACATTTGCAATGATTGGAACATCAAATTGGGATAACCATGGTAATTCCTCAGACATGACCTTCTCTAAGCCTGGATTTTGCAGACCGATGGCATTCAGCATTCCCGCCGTTGTTTCTGCTACTCTAGGGGTAGGATTTCCAAATCTTGCTTCTACCGTTGTCGCTTTAATCATAATTGCACCTAACGTGCTTAAATCATAGAATTGGCTGTATTCTCTTCCAAATCCAAAGCATCCGGATGCTGGCATAATTGGATTCTTTAATGACAATCCTGGTAAATCAATGTTTAAACGACTCATATGACCACCTCCCCGATCCGGAATACCGGTCCATCACTGCAGACTTTTTTATAAGAGGTACCCTCTGGGTCACTTTTGCTTCTGCAAACACAAGCAAAGCATGCTCCCACACCGCAGCCCATTCGCTCTTCTAAAGATAAAAAGACATTTTTGCTTGAATACCCTTGTTCAATAGCCTTTAACATAGGCGTTGGGCCACAAGTATAGAGAATATCGAACTGAAGATTCTTAATTACATCAGTGACAAATCCCTTGATTCCATATGTTCCATCAACAGTTGTAATGAAAGTTTCACCTAATTGCGAAAATTCTTCTTCATAAAATACAGCTGACTTGGACTGAAAGCCGAGTATATGAATCACCTTTACACCCTTATTAATCAATTGTTTAGACAATTCATATAAAGGAGGAACCCCAATGCCACCACCGACCAGCAGCGCCGTATCTCCAGCATTTGCTTCTTCAACTGGGAAGCCATTTCCTAATGGTCCTAATATATCTAGCTCCATCCCTTGAACCTGATTTGCCATTAATGTCGTTCCTTGCCCTTCTCTTCGATAAATCATGGTCAATTGCTTAGCTTCTTTATCATAAGAAGAAATACTGATCGGTCTTCGTAAAAGCGGGTCACGTTCTTTCGTGACCCGAATATGGACAAATTGCCCCGGAGCGTTGATTTCATCGACAAACTCTGCACGTACTGTCAGTTCAAAAATATTTTCAGCAATTTCCTTCTGGCTGGTAATTTTGCATAACTCTTTTTTTATCATGCAAAAACAATCTCCTTTTTGACAACTTCCATGGCTTCAGTTGAAAAATTCATAGACTCAATTACTTGCAGGATTGCTTCAGCGGTATCCAGTGAAGTTAAACATGGTACTCCATTTTCAACTGCTTCACGACGGATTCTAAAGCCATCACGTTCCGGCTGCTTGCCTTTTGTAAGTGTATTGATAATAAATTGTGCTTCACCATTATGGATGATATCCAGTAATGTCTCGCCTTCTGAGCCGATTTTTCCAATCACCTTTACGTTTAGACCTGCGGCTTCTAGAAATGCGGCCGTTCCACCGGTAGCCATTAAGCGATAGCCTATTGTTGAGAAGCGTTTCGCCAGCTTTAATGCTTCCTGTTTATCTTTATCTGCAACCGTAAATAATACCGTTCCATACTGTTGAATTTTCATGCCTGATGCAACCAACCCTTTATAAAGCGCCTTTTCAAGGGTACTATCTTTTCCCATGACTTCACCTGTTGATTTCATTTCCGGTCCGAGTGAGATATCGACGCTTTTCAGCTTCGCGAATGAGAAGACTGGAACTTTTACATAAACCCCATCCTTTTCAGGTACAAGGCCCGTCGGATAACCCTGATCAGTAATCGAAACCCCAAGGATTGCCTTGGTCGCGATTTTTGCCATTGGAACATTGGTGATTTTACTCAAAAATGGTACCGTTCGGCTTGAACGCGGATTTACTTCAAGGACATAAATCTCATTTCCCGCTAATACATACTGAATATTTAATAACCCGATAATATTTAAGCCCCTTGCCAATTTTTCCGTATATTCTACCAGAGTTTGTTTTACTTCGTCTGTTAAGGTTTGCGGTGGATAAACGGCGATCGAATCACCGGAATGGACCCCGGCACGCTCTATGTGCTCCATGATGCCTGGAATTAACACATTTTTACCGTCACAGATGGCATCCACTTCAATTTCCTTACCTGTTAAATAACGGTCGATTAATACTGGGTGTTCCGGATTTATTTTTACGGCGTTTTCCATGTAATGCAATAATTCTTCCTTACGATAAACAATTTCCATCGCTCTTCCGCCAAGGACATAGGATGGGCGAACCAGTACCGGGTAGCCGATTTCCTCGGCAATAGCCACCGCTTCTTCCACCGATAAAGCAGTTTTTCCTAATGGCTGCGGAATATTCAACTGCCCCAATGCCTGCTCAAATTTATCTCGATTCTCTGCACGGTCCAAATCTTCCAGACTCGTTCCAAGAATTTTAACACCATTTGCCTCCAGACCGGCTGCTAGATTGATCGCAGTTTGACCGCCAAATTGTACGACAACGCCAAGGGGACTTTCCAGATCGATAATATGCATGACATCTTCGATGGTTAATGGCTCAAAATATAACTTATCGGAGATACTGAAATCTGTTGAAACGGTCTCAGGGTTGTTATTAATTATGATAGCTTCATAACCTGCTTCTTTTATCGCTTTTACCGAATGAACAGTGGCATAGTCAAACTCAATCCCTTGACCAATACGAATTGGGCCAGATCCTAGAACGATTACACTTTTTTTATCCGTTACAATCGATTCATTTTCTTCTTCGTAGGTTCCGTAGAAATAAGGTGTCTCTGATTCAAATTCGGCTGCACAGGTATCCACCATTTTATAAACCGGTAACAGGCCTATTTCCCTACGAAGATTATAAATTTCTTTTTCCGTTCTGCCCCATAGCTCCGCAATTTTCATATCGGTAAATCCTTTTTGCTTTGCTTCTTTCAAAACTTCCAGGTTGAGGACATCCTCGAAAAGCTTATGCTCTAAATCGATAATCCCTTCTAGCTTCTTTAGGAAAAATAGATCAATTTTGCTCCATTTATGGATCGTTTCAATGGTAATTCCCCGTTTAATAGCCTCGGCTATATAGAATAGTCGTTCATCACCAGCCTTCATGATCCGCTTTTCAAGTAGAGTGTTATCAATCTCATCAGCACCATTTAATTCAAAGTGGTGAACATTCGCTTCTAGTGATCGGATAGCTTTTAATAATGATTCCTCAAAGGTACGTCCAATTGCCATTACCTCTCCGGTTGCTTTCATTTGTGTACCAAGTGAGCGGTTGCCGGACTCGAATTTATCAAATGGCCATCTAGGAATTTTTGTAACCACATAGTCAAGAGCTGGTTCAAAGCTCGCATACGTTTTTCCCGTTACAGGGTTAAGCATTTCATCAAGGGTTAACCCTACCGCTATTTTGGCAGCCAGTTTAGCAATCGGATAGCCTGTTGCTTTTGATGCTAATGCTGAGGAACGGCTTACTCTTGGATTTACTTCAATAATATAGTAGTGGAAGCTGTATGGGTCTAATGCAAGTTGGACGTTACAGCCGCCTTCAATTTTTAGTGCACGGATAATTTTAAGTGAGACATTTCTTAAAAGTTGGTATTCGCGGTCACTTAGGGTTTGACTTGGTGCAACGACAATGGAATCACCCGTGTGTACACCAACTGGGTCAATATTTTCCATGTTACAAACCACGATGGCGTTATCGTTACCATCACGCATAACCTCATACTCAATTTCTTTATATCCGGCAATACTTTTTTCTAAGAGACATTGATGAACGGGACTGTTCTTTAAGCCACTTGCGACGATTTCCTCTAGTTCCGCAAAATTGTTGCATATCCCTCCGCCTGTTCCGCCAAGGGTAAAGGCAGGGCGAACGATAACTGGAAATCCGATTTTTTCTACAAAGGCAATGGCTTCATCTAGATCATGAATGATTTCACTATCTGGAACAGGCTCATTTAATTCATTCATTAATGCTCGGAACAATTCACGGTCTTCTGCTTGATTTATCGCTGTTAGTTTCGTTCCAAGAATTTCTACATTACATTCTTGTAAGACACCTGAGTTGGCTAATTCTACCGCTAAATTAAGCCCTGTTTGTCCGCCGAGTGTTGCTAAAATGGCGTCTGGGCGCTCCTTACGAATAATTCTGCTGACAAAATCAAGAGTTAGCGGCTCGATATATACAGCATCAGCAATTTCAGAATCGGTCATTATGGTTGCCGGATTGGAGTTTACTAGAATGACTCGATATCCTTCTTCTTTAAGTGCCAGGCACGCTTGGGTACCTGCATAGTCAAATTCTGCTGCCTGACCAATTACAATTGGGCCCGATCCAATCACTAAAATGGAGTTTATATCTGTACGTTTTGGCATCCTGCAACTACCTCCTGTTTTTCAGCTTCAATCATATTAAGAAATTGTTCAAATAATCCGTTTGCATCTTCTGGTCCCGGTGACGCTTCGGGGTGATATTGAACCGTGAATGCTGGGTAATCCAAATGCTTTAAACCTTCGATTGTTCCATCATTTAAAGCAATATGGGTCACTCCTAATCTAGTATTTTTAATGGACTTATCATCAACGGTATAGCCATGGTTTTGTGAAGTGATCGCGATCTTTCCTGTATTAAGGTCTTTTACTGGATGGTTGGAGCCCCGATGCCCAAATTTCATTTTTACTGTATCAGCACCACATGCAAGAGCAAACAATTGATGACCGAGGCAAATTCCAAAAAGCGGAACTTTCCCGATGATGTCTTTAATCATTTGGATTCCTTCTGGTACATCTTTTGGGTCCCCAGGACCATTGGAGAGCATGACACCATCCGGTCTTAATTTTAAGATTTCATCAGCTGTAGTATGGTATGGAACCACAACCACATCACAGCCGCGAATATTCAGTTCACGTAAAATTCCATGCTTCATGCCAAAATCAACTAGAACAATTCTTTTCCCCCGCCCAGGGCTTGGATAAGGATTTTTCGTAGATACTTGACGAACTTGATCTATTGGTAATTTTGTCTGCCTTAATTTACTTAAAACTTCATTTGCATCTGTCTCAATGCTGCAAATAGCTCCTTTTAAGGTTCCGTAATTACGGATTATTCTTGCTAGCTTACGTGTATCGATCCCAGCAATTCCTGGAATTTTTTTCATTTTAAAATATTCGTCGAGAGTAAATTCACTTCTCCAATTAGAAGGAAAATCAGATACTTCTTTCACAATAAACCCCTTCACTGCAGGGTTAATCGATTCAAAGTCGTCACGATTGATACCATAATTGCCGATTAACGGGTACGTAAGCATCACAATTTGTCCGCAATAAGATGGGTCGGACAAGATCTCTTGGTAACCTGTCATTCCTGTATTGAAAACAACCTCTCCCATTGTATCGTTATAGGAACCGAATCCTTCGCCTACAAAAATTGTACCATTTTCTAAAATTAATTGTGCCTTCATACCGGAACACTTCCTTTTTCCCAAGCTATTTGTCCTTTTGCGATGGTGACTACCGGCCAGCCTTTACATTTCCAGCCAGTAAATGGGGTATTTTTTCCTTTTGATAGAAACTCTTCAGGATTAATTTCCTTTTCCTCATCTACATCAATTAACACGAGATCAGCAGGAGCTCCAACATGCATTTTTCCATAAGGAAGTTTAAAAGCATCAGCCGGCTTGCTGCTTAAAAAAGCCACTAATTGAGGAAGGCTCATTACATTCTTTAATACCAATTCCGTATAGAGTAATGGAAAGGCTGTCTCCAACCCAACTATCCCAAAAGGGGCTAAAACCATGCCTTCCTTTTTTTCCTCAGTTGTATGCGGAGCATGGTCCGTTGCGATGAAATCAATCGTCCCATCCAGCAAACCTTCAATCAGTGCTGCTCGATCTTCTTTTCCGCGGAGCGGTGGATTCATTTTATAGTTAGCATCAAGACTCGGAATATCATTTTCCGTTAATAATAAATGATGGGGTGTGACTTCAGCTGTAACATGAATTCCAGCACGTTTTGCATCTCTGACTACACGGACAGATTCCTTTGTACTGATATGGCAAACATGGTAATGACAGCCGGCTGCTTCAGCAAGCAGAACGTCACGAGCAATCTGCACTGCTTCACAAACGGAAGGAATACCGTTTAATCCATTGGCTTTTGAAAAGCTTCCTTCGTGGACACACCCTTTATTAATCAAGGTATCTTCTTCGCAGTGGGCAACAATCGCCATATTTTGGGAAGCAGCTTCACGCATGGCGTTTAGCATCATCGCTGCGGACTGAACTCCAACTCCATCATCAGTAAAAGCAAAGGCTCCAGCCTGCTTGAGGCCTGCAAAATCAGTTAATTCTTTACCCACTTGTCTTTTCGTAATGGAGGCATATGGCAAAACACGTACTTTTGCTGTATCTTGAATTCGTTGCTCCAGCCATTCCATTTGTTCTACAGAGTCAGGTACTGGTCTAGTATTTGGCATCGCCGCAATCGTAGTAAATCCACCTCGGGCCGCAGCTTGTGTTCCCGTTTCAATGGTTTCTTTTTTCTCACCGCCAGGCTCACGCAAATGAACATGTAGGTCAATAAATCCTGGTGCAACTAGCAAACCAGCTGCATCGATGACACGATCTGCAGCGGTATCAATCTTTTGTGCCATTTTTGTTATAATACCGTTTTCTATTAAAATATCGGACCTGTCTTCTTTTCCATTAGATGCTATGTAGCTTGCGTTCTGAATAAGCAACTTCATACTGATTCCCCCCCATTACACTTTCAAGTGATCTCTTTAACGCCGCCATTCTAACATATACCCCGTTTTCCATTTGTTTGAAGATTCTTGAACGTTCACATTCTACGAGACTGTCAGCTATTTCTACATTTCGGTTTACCGGTGCCGGATGCATGATGATACTGTGCGGCTTCATCCGTTTTTCTCTATCCAAGGTTAGGCCGTATTGGCGATGATATTCAGATGCAGTAAAACTTCCTTTTTTCTGGTGGCGTTCGTGCTGAACACGAAGGAGCATAACAACGTCCGATTCCATAATGGCTTCATCGATCGGTTTAAACTTACTTGAGCTAAGACTGTGATAATCAAACCATTCTTCAGGACCTGAAAAATTGACTTCTGCTCCAAGTCTTGTTAAGGCATCAGCATTTGATCGGGCTACTCGGCTATGGCTGATATCACCTATGATCGAAACCTTCAAACCATCAAAGTCTCCAAATTCTTGTTGAATGGTCATTAAATCGAGTAAAGACTGAGTAGGATGATGACCACAGCCATCCCCGCCATTTAATATTGGAACATTCACTTTACCAACCAATTCGTCAAAGTACCGATCCTGATTATGACGAATGACAATGGCGTTGACACCGATTGCTTCTAGTGTTTTGACAGTATCATAGAGTGTCTCGCCCTTTTGGACACTTGAGGTTTGAACCTCAAAAGGTATAACTCCTAATCCCAATCTTCTTTCAGCCACCTCGAAACTGCATTTAGTTCGTGTGCTGTTTTCGAAAAAAAGATTGGCAGCGAACATTTGTTGTTCAGGTCTCCAAACCATTCCTTCTGAAAATCTTTTTGCGTCAGCTAAAATTCCCCGTATTTCTTCCACTTTTAATTCATTCGTAGTTAATAAGTGATTTATCATTCCATTTCCCCATCCCTTTTTAGAATTGGCCATAAAAAACACCCTGATCTTGTAAATCGACCAGGGTGCAAATACACTTGTATTCATAAAATCGGCTTTTTTCGTGTTGCAAAAAACCCGATTCCTACACCCTTATAAGCCTCTCTGGACTTCATTTAAAAGGTAAATATATTTATGCTGTTTTTTTATTATTATCTGTTGTATTTGTTTCAAACATATCATCACCCGCCAGCTGTCTGCCAGGAAGAATCAAATTAAGTACTACTCCAAAGATGGCTGCTAAAGCCATTCCTTGAATTTGAATGTCTTTAAATGGTAGTTTTAGAATCGCTCCACCTAATCCAATGATCAGTATGACAGAGGAAATGACCAGATTTCTTTTATCCTCAAAGTCGATCTTACTATCTACTAACATTCTTAAACCAGAAGAGGCAATAATTCCGAACAGTAAGATGGAAACTCCGCCCATCACTGGAGTAGGGATTGTGTGAATTAGAGCTGTTATCTTTCCAATAAATCCGAAGAAAATCGCAAATACTGCGGCTCCTGCCAGTACGTAAACACTATATACTCTGGTAATTGCCAGTACACCTATATTTTCGCCATAAGTTGTTTTTGGCGGTCCCCCTACCAAGGCAGAGATTAGGGTCGCTGTTCCATCACCAAGGATTGAACGATGTAAACCAGGCTCTTTAATATAATCGCGGCCTACTACTTTACTTAGAATTAACTGGTGACCGATATGTTCTGACAAAGTAACTACTGCAACTGGTACCATTAACCAGAAGATATTCCAAGTGAAATTTACTTTATAGCTTATGAACGGAAAGATGAAATTCGGCATTTCAAACCAGTGTGCTTTTAGTACAGGTTCAAAATCGACGATTCCCACAATTAACGCGTAAATGTATCCAACTACTATTCCTGCTAAGATCGGTATAATGCTCAGTATTTTTTTAGCAAAAATGGAGAAGATGATTGTGGCGGCCAAGGTGACTAAGGCAACCGAGAAATGAAGCATACTATATTTTCCAGATGGATTATTCATTGCCATTCCTACAGCAGTTTGCGCTACAGATAAACCTATGACCACGATGATTGGACCCACTACGACTGGCGGAAGTAAATTCATGATCCAACGGTAACCTGCTTTACTGATGATCAAGGCAACAATTCCATAAACGAGACCCGCTAAAAAAGTCCCTAACATCGCTGCGCCCGGACCTCCTGCAGCCTTAGCTGCAATTACTGGAGATATGAAGGCAAAGGATGATCCCAGATATGCTGGAACTTGGAATTTTGTTATTATTAAGAATGCCAATGTTCCAAGGCCACTGGAAATCAGTGCAATAGCAGGATCTAATCCGACTAAATATGGAACCAAAATGGTAGCACCAAACATGGCGAATAAATGTTGAATGCTCAGTGTAATCCATTGGGCTGGTTTTGGTACTTCATTTATATCTAGAATTGGTTTATTGTTCATTTCATTTTGCTCCTTTATAGATATTTTTTTCTATTTCCTAAAAAAAATCCCTCTTTACCTGTGGATGCAAAGAGGGTATGGAAATCCCATTATTGTAATGGGCATTTTCCCCTTCGCTGCCTCACAGGACTGCATTTAAAAGGGTATCTATTTAGTTGTCATATATACTTACTTGATCTAAGCTATCTACTTCTTTTAGTTTTACTACCACTTTTTCACTGCTGGAAGTCGGTATATTTTTTCCGACATAATCCGCTCTAATTGGCAATTCACGATGGCCTCGATCAACCAGTACAGCCAGTTGAATGGATGAAGGTCGTCCTATATCGATTAGCGCATCAAGCCCTGCCCTGACGGTTCTTCCTGTATATAAAACATCGTCAACCAGTATAACTTTTTTATTACTAATATCAAACGGAATGTCTGATCCTTTAACAATTGGTTCTTGGGTTTCTGTTTTGATCGTTAGGTCATCTCGATATAAGGTGATATCCAATTCTCCCACTCTTATAGGATTTCCTTCAATTTGTTCAATCTTATCGGCAAGTCGCTTTGCCAAGTAAATTCCTCTGGTACGAATACCAATGAGAACACATTCCTCTATACCCTTGTTTTTTTCGATGATTTGGTGGGCAATTCTGGTCAGAGCTCGACTTACCGCCTGTTCATCAAGGACTAGAGCTTTTTGGCTCATCTCTTCACCTACTTTTTATGTAATAAAAAAGCCTCTCATCCTTTGATGGCGAGAGGCACAGAATTTATGTGACATTTGAACATGAATCACCCATGTTCGAATCCGTTCCTTCTCAGCCTCACAGGACTGATTTAAAGGCTTATTAAACTATAGTTAGTGTACTTTAATACTTCCTGGTTGTCAACGATTATTTCTTAAAATGTCCAGTAATTCGTCAAATTCTTTAGGGAGCGGAGCTTCAAATTCGATATACTCCTTGGTCCTAGGATGAACAAAACCCAGTACTCCTGCATGCAATGCCTGCCCGTTAAGATCAAGGGTTTTTCTTGGTCCATATTTCGGATCCCCTGCCAATGGATAACCAATATATTTCATATGAACGCGAATTTGATGAGTTCTACCTGTTTCTAACTGGCATTCAATAAACGAAAAGTCTTTAAAACGTTCGAGCAGATGAAAATGGGTGACTGCATGTTTGCCATTATCCACGACCGTCATACTCTGACGATCCTTAGGGTCCCTTCCGAGAGGTGCATCGATTGTTCCATATTCGTGAGGAATTTCTCCATGAACAATGGCTTTATATTTTCGAGTAACTGTTTTTTCAACTAGTTGATTCACAAGACTTTCATGAGCCATATCATTTTTGGCTACCATTAATAAACCAGATGTATCTTTATCAATTCGATGGACGATACCAGGTCTTAAAACCCCATTTATTCCAGATAGATCTTTACAATGGGCCATTAATCCATTCACTAATGTACCTGTCAAATGCCCAGGAGCTGGATGAACGACCATCCCTTTCGGCTTATTGACTACAAGTACATCTTTATCTTCAAAATAAATATCTAAATCCATTTCCTCCGGGATCACATCCAGATCTTCCGGATCGGGAATAGTGATGTCAATCTGATCCTGAGGACTGCATTTATAATTAGTTTTGATCGTTTTACCATTAACCAGTATATGTCCATCTTTAATCCACTGCTGGACTTGTGTTCTTGACCATTCTGGATTTAAACCGGATAGGACCTTATCAATACGGTCACCCTTTTGTTCTTCAAGAATGGTGTGTTCCATTTTCTCCATATGTTTTCTCCTTTGAACCTCTCTCTTCTAGAAACATTTGAATCATGAGTAAAATTACTCCTATTACGAGTGCGGAGTCGGCAATATTGAAGACCGGAAAATTGTAACCAAAGATATAAGTATGAATAAAATCCACAACTTCTTTCCGAATTACGCGGTCAATGAAGTTCCCGATTGCGCCACCTAGCATAAAAGCTAATGAAACGCCCAACAGCCTTTTTCCTTTTGCAGCTTTTTGAATATAATACGTGATAGCAAAAATAACAACAATGGTAATGACGTAAAAAAGCCACATTTGACCTTGAAGAATCCCCCAAGCTGCCCCACGATTCCGGTGAGAGGTAATATATAACACATTATCAATGATTGGAATGCTTTCACCTAAATACATATTGTGCTCAATTAACCATTTCGTAAATTGATCCAAAACAATAACAAAAACTGCGATTAAGTAATAAAACACTAAGAAATACCTCCACACTCTGCTTTATACACACTTCTTTAGCATTTTAGCATACTTGATCGCACCACGACAATGAAACATCCTTAATATAGTGTTGAAATTGGTTTTTTGAAGAATTCTCCCAAGTTTTTGGCATCATGTACTGATTTTAAGGTTGGGATCATTTTTAAAAGTTCATCAGGAATTAATTCACCTGATATTTCACATTGACCAAACTTGCCTTGTTGTATTTTTTGGAGAGCTTCTGATATGTCATTTAGCTCCTCTGTTAGAATTTCTGTTAACCAATCTTGATTTTGTTTTGCTGATAATGATTGTTCAATTTCCCATTTTGTTTGACGGAGTTCCAAAAACAGCTTTTCCTGCATCGCATTCATAGT
Organism: Bacillus sp. JJ1764; assembly: GCF_036962145.1. Classification (NCBI taxonomy): domain Bacteria; kingdom Bacillati; phylum Bacillota; class Bacilli; order Caryophanales; family Bacillaceae; genus Bacillus; species Bacillus sp. JJ1764. Next base: position 49,615 of record NZ_JBALNY010000021.1, read on the forward strand.
GTTGATACCTCCGTTTACTTATTTGTTTTATTATTACCCGGAGAGATGACTTGACACAGGAAAACATTTGACATCAGGAACAACTATTGGTAAAAAAATAGCCCCGTCAGAGACGGAGCTAATCATTTATGCCAGGTGTGAATAATTCTCCTTCACTACACTTGCACAGCGAGAGCATAATGTTGGATGGTCATGATCACTGCCTACTTCTGGTGTGACAATCCAGCAGCGTTCACATGTTTCTCCCTCTGCTTTTGTAATAAGGATTGCTGCTGTTTCCAATTTAAGGGCCTGTTCTGGCGCTTGTTCATAGGAACCAGCTACTTCAAAGCCTGAGACAATGAATAATTGCTTTAGATTTTCTTGAATTGAATCTAATAAGGCTTTTGTTTGATCATTTACATACAAAGTAACTTTTGCTGTTAGAGATTTACCAATTACTTTTGCATTACGTGCTTCTTCAAGCGCCTTTAATACATCATCACGTAATTTCATAAATGACGTCCACTTATCTTCTAACGCCTTAGCATTTGGAAGCTCTTGATATTCGGGAAGGTCCGTTAATTGTACACTTTCCCCTGTTACATTAGGAATGAATTTCCATACTTCATCTGCCGTATGAGAAAGAATCGGTGAAACCAATTTAGTCAAGGCTAAAAGTGAATCATACAAAACAGTTTGGATTGCTCGGCGCTCTGAGTTATTTACTGCTTCAATATAAAGAACGTCTTTTGCAAAATCAAGATAGAAAGCACTTAGATCTAATGTACAGAAATTATTTACTAAATGGTAAATAGCAGCAAACTCGTAATTTTCATACGCATCACGAACATTTTTAATTAGGTTATTTAATTTTACCAACATAAATTGATCGACTTCACGTAAGTTTTCGTAAGCTACCTTATCTGCTGATGGATCAAAATCGGCAAGATTTCCAAGTAGGAAACGGAAAGTGTTGCGAATTTTACGATATACTTCGGCAACCTGTTTTAGAATTGCATCGGAGACGCGTACATCCGCCTGATAATCAACGGAAGCAACCCATAGACGTAAAATATCTGCCCCCAACTGATTCATCACTTTTGCTGGAACAACAGTGTTACCAAGTGACTTACTCATCTTTCTACCTTCACCATCAAGTGCGAAACCGTGGCTTAGCACACCTTTATATGGGGCTTTTCCTGTTACTGCCACACCCGTTGACAAGGATGAGTTAAACCAACCACGATATTGGTCAGAACCTTCAAGATAGAGATCGGCAGGGCGAACTAAATCTTCTCTTTCGACCAGTACAGCTTGATGAGAAGAGCCTGAATCAAACCATACATCCATGATATCTGTTTCTTTTGTAAAAATGCCATTTGGACTTCCAGGATGCGTGAAACCTTCAGGAAGTAATTCCTTCACATCCCTCTCAAACCAAATATTTGAACCATGTTGACGGAATAATTCAGAAACATGGTTAATAGTTTCATCAGTAATGATTTCCTGACCATTTTCCGCATAAAATACTGGAATCGGAACACCCCATACACGTTGACGAGAAATACACCAGTCGCCTCGGTCACGTACCATATTAAATAGACGAGTTTCACCCCAAGCAGGAACCCATTTTGTTTCTTTGATTGCTTCAAGGAGTTCATTTCTAAAGTCCTTAATAGAAGCAAACCATTGTGCAGTTGCTCGGAAAATGACTGGTTTTTTTGTACGCCAATCGTGTGGGTAGGAGTGGGTGATAAATGAAAGCTTTAATAATGCACCCGCTGCTTCTAATGCTTGTGAAATTGGTTTGTTTGCCTCATCATAAAATAATCCTGCAAATCCCTCTGCCTCACTAGTCATATACCCTTTATCGTCAACAGGGCATAACACATCAAGACCATATTTCTGGCCAATTAAAAAGTCGTCTTCCCCATGTCCCGGGGCTGTATGCACACAGCCAGTACCTGCATCAGTGGTAACATGCTCACCCAACATGACTAATGAATCACGATTATACAGTGGATGTAGGGCTACAATATTCTCTAGGTCAGAACCTTTAACTTTTTGAACAACAGTGGCCTCTTCCCAACCAATTTCCTTAGTAACGGCTTCTAATAGGCTTTCAGCAACAACGTATTTGTGCCCATTTGTGGAAACCACTACATAGGTGAGATCAGGATGAACCGAGATACCCAAATTGGCAGGAATGGTCCAAGGTGTTGTCGTCCAAATAACAATCTCGGTATCATGGTCAAGAACACCTTTTCCATCCTTGACCTTAAATGCAACATAAATGGATGGTGAACGTTTGTCATTATATTCAATTTCAGCCTCTGCAAGGGCTGATTCACTTGATGGAGACCAGTAAACCGGCTTTTTGCCCTTGTAAATATAGCCCTTTTTAGCCATTTCTCCAAATACTTTTATTTGCTGTGCCTCATACTCAGGTTTTAATGTGATATAAGGATTCTCCCAATCACCTCGAACGCCTAGGCGTTTAAACTGACTCCTTTGGTTATCAATTTGTTCAAGTGCATATTCTGTACATAATTTACGGAATTCAGCAACCGTCATTTCTTTGCGCTTTACTCCTTTATTTGTCAGTGCCTGTTCAATTGGAAGACCATGTGTATCCCAACCCGGAACATATGGAGCATGATAACCGCTCATGGATTTATAACGTACGATAAAGTCTTTTAAAATTTTATTAAGGGCATGCCCCATATGAATATCACCATTTGCATATGGAGGTCCATCATGTAGAATGAACATCGGACGGCCTTTTGTCCGCTCCTGCACTTTTTGATAAATATTCATTTCCTCCCATTTGGCCTGAATATCTGGCTCTCTTTGTGGAAGGTTTCCACGCATAGGAAAATCAGTTTGCATCATTAATAACGTATCTTTATATTCCATTTTTCTTCCTCCAATTACCTTTCTATAAAACAGAATGACCAAAAAACTCAATAAAAAAACCCTCTCATCCCTAAATAGGGACGAGAAGGTTTGATTCCCGCGGTACCACCCTGATAGATGGAATTATTAAATTCCATCCTCTTAAGATTCGTAACGTGAATAATACGCTAAGGTCTACTCTCGATTAAAAAGGATTTCGACCTGAGAACTCAAGGGTGATTTTCCAATTTTTAAAGCCATGTCAGGCTTTCACCATCCCCGACTCGCTAATATAGCCTTTTGACAAAAATTGTACTGTCCCTGTCATCGTCAATTCTATTTTATTCGTAATAATCTGTTAAAAAATTATATGCTATCTAAATACGATTCGTCAAGCTAATGAATCTTCTTCTTCATGTAATTTTAATTCAGTAGCATCTACTTCATATTCTAATAAATGATCCCAATCATCTGTATTCAACATATCAAGCTGGGCCTCGACCAGCATTTTGAAGCGTGTACGGAAAATTTTTGATTGTTTCTTTAAATCCTCAATTTCCAAAGCAATTTTTCTAGCTTTCGACAAGGATTCATTTACAATTCGATCAGCATTTTTTTCTGCTTCTTTTATTATTAATTTTGCTTCTTTCTGAGCATTCCGTTTCACTTCTTCAGCTGCTTCTTGAGCAATGACGATGGATTTATTAAGGGTTTCTTCAATATTGTTGAAATGGCTTAAACGAGATTGCATATCATTCAAGCGTTCTTCTAAATCCTTCTTCTCTCTGAGAATTAATTCATAATCCTTGATAACCTGATCAAGAAATTCATTTACTTCATCCTCATCATACCCTCGAAACCCTTTATTAAATTCTTTATTATGAATATCTAACGGCGTTAACGGCATGCTGCCACCTCCATACAACTTGTGCTACATTATGTACTTAGTACAATTCGACAATATTTCTAAAAATCCTGCAAAAAATGAATTATTTTTGTATACCAATCTTAATTCGCCATTTATCCTTTTTAGTTTTCCCTTCTAAATTCAATATTTTTACTCTGCCAAACCCCCGTACCGAAACCATATCTCCTTCATCGCATAAAAAGGAAGAATTTTCGATAGTAGCCCAGTTTACCTTTACCAGACCTTGCTTAATCAATACAAGGGATTTCTGCCTGGAAATATGATGTATAGCAGAAATAACAGTATCAAGTCTCAATGAAGATACTGTCAGTTCTAGTTCTTCCCATAAATCCAAAACAGAGACAGCAGTCTCAAGCGGAGCCTCAACTAATTTTACACCCGCTTTGCCGATAGATTCAATATTACTTTTAATATATTCACTAACCTCTAACGCAGAAAAAAACTGAATTGTATCGTTCTTTATCAGGATATCACCAAATTTTCCTCTTTTCAGCCCCAATGACATAAGAGTGCCTAACACTTGTGGATGTTCTATTTTGACAAATTTTTTGGGATACTCGATGTTTAACAAAGTAATTTGAAAATCATCTTTAGCAGGTATTAAATAATCCGGATATATGAATGCCCTTTTTCTTTCGACACCCTCACTGCCACCAAAAAAAGAATATTTAACATCACCGGATTCTCCGGTAATCACCTTTACGATATGTTGTTCACGTGGATCAAGAAAATCTGTTAACTTTGCTGAATAATTTTGCTCGACCATAGTCTTCCAATTGATGACTTGATCAATGAATTCCCGCTCTTCAGGGCGAAAATGCTGATATATGTTCATATTGTCTCCTATTGCAGCTTACAGAAAATAATATAAATAATTTAAGCCCCGTGTTGCAAAGTTTAACACAAGAAAAGCAACAATTGGTGAGATGTCAATCATACCCAAAGGAGGTATGATTTTTCTAAAAGGCTCTAAATAAGGCTCACAAATCCTCGCCAAAAATCGACCAACCGAAGTATCCCTTGCATTCGGAAACCATGACATTAAGATATATATTATTAATGCCCAAGAATAGATCCCAATGATCTGTTTAATTAAAGCAATCACAAATCCCATTACCTTACCACCTTACATTAGAATGATCCTGATCTGGAAAAAGATCGGAAATATTTCCCGAAACCTCTACATTATCAGGTGTACATAAAAAGATACTTGAGCCAATTTTTTGAATTTCACCATTTATGGCATAGACCACACCACTGATAAAATCGACAATTTGTCTGGCTTGTTCATTATCAATGCGCTGCAGGTTAATCACCACTGCACGACGATTTTTTAAATGATCGGCAATATCAGATGCTTCTGAATAAGTACGTGGTTCCACAAGGATAACTTTAGAATTAGACGTTTTTTGGACGGTTTGCAAACTGACCACATTTTGCGTTTTTTCCGGCTGTTTTTTCTGTTTGACCGGTTCAATAGGCTCCTGGTAACTTTCGTTGTGATCATCAAAATCATCTTCCAAAAAGAAAAACGTTTTTAATTTTGATTTAATAGTCATTTTCTTCTCTCCTAACCATCTTCACCAACAAGGGCAGTACCTATTCTTACCATTGTTGAGCCTTCTTCAATCGCCAGCTTATAATCATTGGACATACCCATTGATAATTCAGTGCACGGGGCATGTTCCCACTGAAACTCCTGTAGTTGGTTTCGCAATGTTCTTAGCTTACTAAAGCAGCTGCGGAGGAAATTTTCATCATTAGTTAACGGTGCCATTGTCATTAATCCTGCAACAGAAATATGTTTAAACTGTCGAAGGGATTCAACAAAAGCGATTACTTCTTCTGGAGCTAACCCATGCTTTGATTCTTCTCCAGACACATTCACTTGAACAAGACAATGAATTAGCCCGTTTGCCCGTTTGTCAATTTCCTCGGCTAAAGAAATACGATCTAAGGAATGGATATATTTAACTTTATCAATTATATTCTTTACTTTACGCGTTTGAAGGGTACCAATAAAATGCCAGACAGGCTTGTCCCCTATAACCTTCCACTTTTCCAATAATCCCTCATCGCGATTCTCACCCAGGTTTACAATCCCAGCTTCCAAGGCTTCTATAGCTCGTTCAGTACTGACATATTTTGTTACAGCGATAATGGATACTTCTTCAGGCTTTCGATTGACCTTCTGGCACGCTTCATTGATTTGCTGTTTAATCATCTCTAAGTTTGCTTTTACTGTCATAACCATTTCTAAGACTCCTTCCAGCCAATAATGCTGACCATTCTTCCCGTTTTACCTTGACCATGACGGTGAGAATAAAATAATTCATGATCGCAGCTTGAACAAAACTTGGTAACCATAATATTTTTTGCAGGCACGCCGGATTTCAATAAGATCAGTTTATTTAATTCGCGCAGGTCTAACGTATACTGACCGGCACTAATTAAATTATATGGTTTTATATCGACATCTTCTAGTATATTTTGAACCAAGTTAATGACATGATTGTCCACAATGTAACATTTTTCGCAAATGGATGGCCCAATTGTGACATAAATTTGCTCAGGGCTTATCCCTTCTTTTCCCCATGCCTCAATCATGCGAGCAGCAATTTGATGAACCGTGCCTTTCCAGCCTGCATGAGCAGTACCAATCATTCCAACCTCCGGTGAAATAAAAAAAAGCGGAACACAATCGGCAAAGCATAAGCTTAGCAACACGCCTTTATCATTTGAATAAAATCCATCCGTTCCCTTAAAGGATTGTTCATAATATCGTGCCCCTTTGCCCCTGTCTAATTTTGTAATTTTCTTAAGGACAATGCCATGAGTTTGTTCTGCGCCGACCCAATTATTTAAAGGGAAATCAAGTAGATTTGCAACCCTTTTTCTATTTTCCTGTACATCTTCTAGCTTATCTCCAACATGAAAGCCAAGATTTAAAGAATCAAACGACCCTTTACTTACTCCGCCATGTTTTGTAGTCATACCGGCCACTAACCCTGGATTTGCCTTTACCCAAGGGTCTAATGAGAGAAAGGACTCATTTTTTAAAATAAAGGGTTCCATTACTATACCTCTTCCAGAGTTTTTCTATAGTTTACCATGAAAAGAAAAAATGGTCACCGCAAATACTTTATGAATCGTTATGCGTCTTCAGAAATCCTGTCTTCAAAGCCTTTATAGCGAACCAAAACAACATCTTGGCCGATTTTTATAATATTCTTCCAGGGTATTACTATATCCTCTTCTTTTCCAAAAATACCCAACACCCTACCACTTACGGAAATCACTACGGCCTCAATTCTTCCAGTATTTAAATTGATCTCTATATCACCAATATTTCCTAACCGTTTTCCATCTGCAACATTAACAACATCTTTTATTTGGAATTCTGAAATTTTAATCATCATCACCACTCCCAAAAACATACTTGTAATAAATATATGAATGAAAGCAGTAATTTAGAAAGAAAAAAAGCTGACCGGTTGGACAGCTTTAACTTTGGATATTTTTATTCATTTGTCTAATGGCGGCCTTTTCGAGGCGGGAAACCTGAGCTTGTGAAATACCAATTTCATCAGCAACCTCCATCTGTGTCTTTCCCTGGAAGAATCGTTTTCTTAGAATTAATTTTTCACGCTCATTCAACCGACGCATACCTTCTTTTAAGGCAATTTCTTCAATCCATTGGATATCTTTATTTTTCTCATCGCTTAGTTGATCCATTACATAAATCGGATCACCGCCGTCATTATAAATCGGCTCAAATAAAGACACTGGATCTTGAATAGCATCTAGAGCAAAAACGATTTCTTCATGTGGTACTTCTAACACTTTAGCAATTTCTTCGGCCGTCGGTTCTCTTGAAGTTTCACTCATTAATCGTTCTCTAACCTGAAGTGCTTTATAAGCAATATCCCTTAAAGAACGAGAAACTCGGATCGGATTATTATCACGCAAATACCGTCGGATTTCCCCGATAATCATGGGAACTGCGTATGTGGAAAACTTGACATTTTGACCTAAGTCAAAGTTATCAATCGATTTCATAAGTCCGATACAGCCAACCTGAAATAAGTCATCAACAAACTCGCCACGGTTATTAAACCGTTGGATTACACTTAGAACAAGTCGTAAATTGCCATTCACCAGCTTCTCCCTGGCGGATAAATCACCTTCTTGCATTTGCTTGAAGAGTATTCGCATTTCTTCATTCTTTAGTACAGGAAGTTTTGATGTGTCTACACCGCAGATTTCAACTTTATTTCGAGTCAATTCTTTTCCCTCCTCACAGGGGTTGCTGTACAAAAAACAGTATCTCCTTGAGAAGGAAAAATATGCACCTCTCCAACTTGATGAAAATGGTGAGCTATACCAAAAAATCCAATTGAATCAAGAGATTTTCACCATTTTACGCTTGGAAAATTTTTTCTAGAAATCTTTACACCATTTTATTAAATTCCTTTCGCAGTCGTTTGATAATTCGCTTTTCTAACCTCGAAATATAGGATTGAGAGATCCCAAGCATGTCTGCAACATCCTTCTGTGTCTTCTCTTCCCCATTTGTTAGGCCGAATCTAAGTTCCATTATTTGTTTTTCACGATCAGAAAGTTGATGCAGCGCTTTTATCAATAATTTGCGATCCACATTCGCTTCCAAGTCCTTCGTAATGATATCATCATCTGTTCCTAATACATCGGATAACAGCAGTTCATTGCCATCCCAATCAATGTTCAGTGGTTCATCAAAGGATACTTCCGATCTAATTTTATTATTTCTACGCAAATACATCAGAATCTCATTTTCAATACATCTTGACGCATATGTAGCCAGCTTAATCTTCTTTTCAGGATTAAATGTATTTACGGCTTTAATTAAGCCAATGGTTCCAATACTGATAAGGTCCTCGATATTGATACCGGTGTTTTCAAACTTTCTTGCGATATAAACGACTAGGCGTAGGTTTCTTTCGATCAAAATGGACCTGGCAGCCTTGTCTCCTCCCGGAAGCTTTTTTAATAGAATCTCTTCCTCATCTTTACTTAGAGGAGGCGGCAGTGCTTCGCTTCCGCCAATATAATAAACTTCATCTGTTTTAAGACCTAATTTTATTAATAATTTATACCAATAATAGGATAAGCGAAGTCTCCATTTTTTCATCTGTTTTCCTCCTTCTAAAAAATTGTTTTACAGAGTATAGTATATTAACTTACCTTAACTGTTTCTCCAGTTTGTTTCGTTCCGGTCAGCATCTTTGGATGGACAATACATTCAAAGGAATCATCTGAAGAAAGCTGTTGGTTGGTGAATGTCACCAAGCCTTTATCACAAAAATATTTCACCCTATCCTGTTCGATCATGATCATGTCAGGTTTAATTGCCAATACGAACTGATGCTCTTGTCCAACCACTTTGTAAGGAACGATTCTTAAACGTGGCTGCCAGTCAATGGGTAGTTCATCATGATTAATCATCAACGGGTCTGTGATGGTTGCTAACTTTCTTATTGGTTCGGGGATGCATTCAAGTTGATTTTTTATTGATACAAACATGACAGGAAGCTTTGAAATTGGATCATACAGTTGATTTCCACTATCTACTAATCCACTAAAATGTAAGGCTTCACCACTGAGTTTTATCGTAACGCGAACAATCTTTTCGTATTGAATTTTTGTCATTTCCATATTTTCAATGTTTTTCCTTGCATAATGCCATGCGACAGGAAAGCCAATCATCACGAATAACCAGCTTACAGGGTCACCTAAGCCCATTACACTGGACTTTAAAACTTCTGCCGTCAGGGTTGGATCGTACTGGATAAAGTAATGAACACCCATCAATGCACCACCAATTAGGAACGTTGCCAAGTAAAAGGTCATTAAAGCCTTTATAAAAAATGACAGCCGTTTATAACCAAAGACGATGTAAACCATTACTAGGGAAAATAACAGTTTTGAAATTGGATGACCAGAATAGACATTTATTGGTGTAAATGATAATAAAATAATCAATGAACCAATAAAGCCACCTGCTAACAGCCTCAAAAAGTTAATTTTTCTTTTAAGGATGATTGCTGTTAAATAGAGGAGAAGACTATCAAATAACAAATTTAATGCCCAAATAACATCTAAATAAACAACCAACAAGCCTCCCCCTTTGTTAGATGCCTCCATATTTCTACTATCTTGTTTATGGAAAAGTATATCCTACTTGTATCGCTGAAGTGTGTCACTTTCTGTAATCAAAAAATCAGAAATTTTCCCTATCTAAAACGGAATTTGTCTAGAAAAATTTGGCATAAAAAAAAGGAGCAATCCTGTTAGGATTGTTCCTTTTAAATATTATCTTTTGCGGTTACGGTTTCGTAGGAAGGTTGGAATATCTAATGTATCTTCCTGGATGTTGCTGTTTGTGTTTCGAACCGGCTCTTGTGGTGCTTCTTCACGCTTTTGTTCCCGTTTCACGTTATTTACTACTGGTTTTGGCTGCCCAAAAGTAGGGCGAGCAGGTTTAGGTTGCAACACTTCTTCCTTAAATCCTGTTGCAATGACGGTAACAACAATTTCATCTTTAAGGTTTTCGTTTATTACAGAACCAAAGATCATATTTACTTCTTGGTCAGAAGCAGATGCAACGATGTCCGCAGCCTCCTGCACTTCATAAAGACTTAAGTTGGATCCGCCTGTAATGTTCATTAGGACACCTTGTGCTCCATCAATGGAAGTTTCAAGTAATGGTGAGTTAATTGCCTTTTTAGCTGCTTCCGCTGCACGATTTTCACCTGCAGCAACACCAATCCCCATTAAAGCAGACCCTTTATTTGACATGATCGTTTTAACGTCTGCAAAGTCAAGGTTAATTAACCCTGGTGTAGCGATCAAATCTGAAATACCGGATACACCTTGGCGAAGAACATTATCAGCTTCTCGGAATGCTTCAAGCATCGGAGTACTCTTATCAACAATTTCCAAAAGACGATCATTTGGAATAACAATTAGAGTGTCAACAGCCTCTTTCATTGATGAAATACCACCAGAAGCCTGGGTTGCACGCTTTTTGCCTTCAAAAGTAAATGGACGAGTTACTACGCCCACTGTTAAAGCACCAAGATCACGTGCAATTTGTGCGATTACTGGTGCTGCACCTGTACCAGTTCCTCCACCCATACCTGCTGTAACGAATACCATATCAGCACCGCGTAATGCTTCTTCAATCTGCTCCTTACTTTCTTCAGCAGCTTTTTTTCCGACCTCAGGATTTGCTCCTGCACCAAGACCACGTGTAAGTTTGGCACCAATTTGCATTTTTACTTCTGCTTTTGATAAATTCAATGCTTGAGCATCTGTATTAACGGCAATAAATTCAACCCCTTGAACACCATGCTCAATCATTCGGTTTACAGCGTTATTACCGCCGCCGCCGACTCCAATTACTTTTATTGTTGCAAGAGAATCTAGATTTGTATCGAATTCTAACATGAAAAAATCCTCCTAATTCGTCGATATTCCTTTTTCGATTAGCCTATTCGAAAAAGTAACCTAGGAATTTTTTTACTTTTGATGACATTTTTTCCTCGGGCTGCTTTTCTACTTTTGGTTTCGGCTGCTGTTTTGTTGGTACTGCTCTTTTTTCAATTGGCTCAGAAACACTTGATGAGGAGCTAATGTTACCCCCTGGTAATCTAGCATTCTTGTAGGCATATTTGATTAAGCCAACCGCTGCCGTATACTGAGGTTCTCTCACACCAATATAGTCTGGAATTGCCTTGCGCACAGGGCTCTTAAATAAATCTTGGGCAAGCTCTAAAACACCCTGCATTTTAGTTGTTCCGCCCGTTAAGACGAAACCTCCAGGTAAATCTGTTACACCTAATCTTTTCAATTCCTTAGCAATTAATTCAAAGATTTCTTCCATTCTTGCTTCAATAATTTCAGAAACATAAAGCTGATTAAATTGTTGATGCTGGTCACTGCCAATAATAGGGACACTGAAAAACTCATCTTCGGAGGCATGGTCATAAAAGGCATGTCCATGCTTTATTTTGATATTCTCGGCATCCTCCGTAGAGGTGTGGAGGACCTTTGAAAGGTCATTTGTAATCAAGTCTCCACCTACCGGAATCACACTTGACTCCTTTAAATATCCTTCTTCATAGACAGCAATTGTTGTCGAGCCCCCACCAATATCCACCAAGGCTACTCCAAGGTTCTTCTCGTCTCTAGATAAGGCGTAATCACCTGCTGCCAATGGCTGCAAAATAATATCAGAAAAGCTCAAGCCGGCTCGTTCCACACAGCGGATGATATTGGCAACAACTGAATTGGATCCGGTTACCAAAGTGCCTTCCATTTCTAGACGCACTCCAATCATCCCGCGCGGATCATTGATCTCGTCTTTACCGTCAAGGATAAATTGTTTTTGGATAACACCCATATTGACTCTTTCCGGAGCAATAGATCCGACATAGGAAGCTTCAATAACACGTGTTACGTCTTCATTTGTAATCTCGCGGTTTTGACCTGAAACGGCCACAATTCCATGACATGGCTGTAGCATAATATTATGTCCAGGAATCCCAACTACTACTTCATGGATTTCCATTCCTACCATTCGCTCCGCTTGTTCTACTGCCCTTCTAATGGAATGAACTGTATCATCCATGTCGACAATGGAACCTTTGCGAAGACCTTCGGATTCTACATTGCCTACACCTATTATATTTAATATGCCTTTTCCGGAGTCATTGACCATTTCACCAATGATTACTTTTACACTGGATGTACCGATGTCAAGACTAACATATATTTCATTGCTGTTCATTCTTTGGCACCTCCTTTAGTTTCACTTAATCGAACAACAATTTTCTTTGTTCAAATGTAAATATCCTATAGTCATATCTTATAAAAATATTCGTCACAACTAAATGATTCCCTTTAAAAATTTTCAACTTTTTTCTAATTTTTCTTTGTTTGTTGACCATTTTGTCAATAATATTCGACGAATTACGGCAATATTCTGAAATAACCTTACCCCAAACGCAAAAACTGCCGCTAAATACAAGTCTACACCAAGATGCACACCGAGAAAAGCTAAACTTGCAGCTAGTAAGATATTAAAAAAGAATCCCGATACAAAAACCTTTTCATCATAGATATTTTGCAGATAAGCGCGAATTCCTCCGAATAATGTGTCGAAAGCCGCCAAGACAGCAATCGACAAATAATTCGAATATTCTTCAGGAATACGTATTTCAGTAAGCAATCCTAGAATTATACCAATTACCAGCCCCATAAAAGGTAGCCACATTAGGCTCAGCCCCCTTCTTTAATCGGTTCCAAATATCGGACCCGAAGTGGATTATCATATGCCGGAAGAGTGACATTTTGGGTGGGGGGTGAAACATTTAACTTTAACCCTTCGGTATAGAATTCATCTCTGGCCTTTGATACTTTCATCCGGTTATACAGTTTTTCTGCAGTCGTAAAATCCGCAGCTATCACCTTCACTTCAATGGGCAATTTTTTTATAGAATGTCCATCGACTTTCGTTTCTCGGTTTATATCACGAATGACTGTTGTATTAATTATTCTCTGACCATCAATCGCTGTTGCTTTAGCTTCATACATATTAAGCTCGTTTAACAACCTTTGCAATAATTCCGGAGAAACTGTTCGGGTAGCGGGTGCTCCGTCTTGAATATCTTCCATTGCAGCTTCAATTTGCAAGCTAACCCCTGGACCAGTAAGATCCGTCAGGCCTGCTTCGGATTTAAGTTCTTGGAATGTATCCTTTAATGCCTTTTCTTTGCTTTGTTTTCGCTTAGATTCATAGGCAGATAGTTTATCCTCGTTAGATCGGATTTCAGTTAACAAGTTGTATTGCAATTCTTTTTCTTTAAGCAGAGCTTCCCGTAACTGCCAAATGTCTCTAGTGTCACGTTCTGCAGGTTTTTTTACCGTTTGAAATTGAATTGCAACCATAAAGCCCACAATCCCAGCAATTAGCGTAAAACTTAAGTTGATTTTCTTGTCCACATTTTTCACCTTACCCTTTAACTTCATCATTTTCGTGGACATCCGGTTAATTACCCAAAATAGGATTTAAAACAATGTCATTATCTTTTTCCAAAGCAACCACAATATTATCGTTAATCAGCTGATCCTTAACACCACCTGTTAAATTGATAGATGATGCCAGGACATCCGAATCTCCAATGGCGGTTATGACAAAAGGTGCAGGGTGTTGAACTCCGTCAACCGTTATGACTGGGCCATTGCACACAATATAGGAATGACTGGTCAGTCTCTGACCATTAATCGCAACTGCTGAAGCCCCTGATATGTACAGTTCATTAACCACTTTAAACACATGATGTTCATGGACCAAATAATTATTTACATTGTTCTCGGTCGGATCGTATGCGCCGTCAGAAAGAGTAATTTTTATCCCCTTTCCTTTAACTTTTACTTTTCCTAAGAACATCCTGTATTTTTCAGCATCTTCAGCCATATTTTGAAAAACTTGTGCCTCTTTGGCTAAATCCTTTTCATTATCTTGAACTTTATCCTGCTTCTGCTTTAACTCTTTTTGAAGCTCACGGTTTTTTTCCTCTTGAGCAATCAATTGGTCCCTTAATGCAAGGGTTTTTTCATACTGTTTATCAGACATTTTAGGCTTTTGGTTTTGGGTTTGTGTTAAATGATAGGAGAAAGCCAGAATAAACCCTAATACAAGGCATACCAGGGACAATATAACATGATTACCCTTCACCTTCATCAGTTTCACCTTTAGTTTCCTCCGCTTCTGTGTCAAAAGCCTTAAAATATGACCCTACTTCCAAATCAATTATTCCTTTTTTAGTTGGATCTAATTGGCTGATAATGGAAGGATAATGCGACATTTTTTCCGAAAAGCTTCTTAATGTTGCACTTACCTCAAAACCATCGTTCATATATAGATAGATATGATACTGGTCAGTTTTTTTGGGAGTATAATGAATTTCCGAAATGGAGTTTACGATTTCTCCTGGAAGGTTTTCCAGCCCCTTTACCATTTCATTAAGGACTTGTCCTTCTTTGAAATCGAATAGAATCGGAGAGTTTACGGGAATGATATTTGTTTTTTTGTCATTAATAATTTTACCGTTCTCCATTACCGGTAAATAAGAATTTTCTTGTTTAAGATAGGCAATCTTCTTATGTTCTTTTACTTTAATGAGTATTGAATTTGGCCAATTAACCTTAACCTCAGCATTTTTCACCTCGGATAACTGTGATATTTTAGCAGCCACAGTGCTCCGTCTCACTTCCCATATATTTGTTGCCGTTGAAAGACCACTTTTACGGATAATTTCACCTTTGGAATAAATTTCGTTTCCAATTACGGTAATTGATTTAACATGACTTAACGAAGATTGAGAATACGCAATAATGGCAATCATCGCAAAAAACATAATCAGCAAAATAATAAGCCGTTTATTTGCTTTTCGCCGTCTCTGTTCCTTCAATTTAGGAATCCGGTCTTCAAGAGCAACGATTTTACCATTTTCCATTCATGATTCCCCCACATTTTTAAGCGGCTTTCTATGGATTCTTTCTGAAGCTGATCTTCATTTAAGACCTTAAAAGCTAAAACAACGGCACGAATAATCATGCCGTCATTCATTTACATTTGGATTTATCTATCTGATTATCNNAATTTGTCATTCGAAAGAGATTTCTTATTAGAAAATTATGTTTGCAATTGGAATTTCTAGGATATTGCACGATTAGCGTCTTCCAATAATTTCAACTTCTGTTTCCATTTTTATTTGGTATAAATTGAAAATGGTATCCTTTACATGTTGAATTAATGCAAGAACATCACCTGCAGTAGCATTTCCAGCATTGACAATGAAATTCCCATGCATTTCTGATATTTTTGCACCGCCGATACTAAACCCTTTCAGTCCGGCAGACTCAATTAATTTACCAGCATAATTTGGGGTAGGATTCCTAAAAATACTTCCAGCACAAGGGTAATTCCATGGTTGAGTTTCCTTGCGATAGTCTTTATTTTTCTGCATTTGACTCACAATCAACTTCTTATCTCCCGATTCAAGCTGAAAAACGGCTTCAACCACAATACCCGGGCGCTTCTTTTGAAGAATAGATGTACGATAAGAAAACGCCATTTCCTCATTTGATAACCATTCCATTACACCATCATCAAACAGAACATGCGCTCTCGTTAATATATTGCTTATATCAGATCCATGAGCACCGGCATTCATGTAAACAGCTCCACCTACTGAACCTGGAATACCACTGGCAAATTCAAGTCCTGAGAGCCCTCTTTTACTTATCAATGTAGATAAACTGACAAGTGAGTGGCCTCCGCCGACGGTAATGGTCGTTTCATTAATTTCTAAACTGTCCATTCCTGCACCGAGCTTTATTATAGCCCCTTCAATTCCTTTATCGGAGACTAACAGATTGGATCCCCTGCCAATGGCACGCCATGGAATCTTATGTCTATTTATAACTTCCATAACTTTTGCCAAATTTTCAACTGACGATGGTTCGATAAAGAGATCTGCCGGACCACCAATTTTAATAGTGGTGTGATGGGCAAGTAACTCATTTTGTTTTATCTTGCCGATATTCAAATCTTGTAATTCTTTCATGATATCGTCCATTTGTATCACCTGACTTTCCAAAATTGCGTTAATTATAGTTTATGCAAAGAGTTTATTTGGGCTACTTACGTTTTGTATTTACCAACTCAGTCATCACTTTAAATAGTCGAGATGCAGAATCCGGAACACCCATTTTCTTCGATTTTTGCTTCATATCGCGCAAAATTTTACTATCTAACAGGATCTGGTCAATATGTTGAACAAGGCTATGCCCCGTTAATTCTTTTTCTAACAAGACTCTAGCTGCCCCGTGATCACTTAATGATCTTGCATTTTTTTCTTGATGATTATTGGTTACATATGGGCTGGGAATTAATATACTTGGAATTCCCAAGGAAGTAATTTCTGCTATTGATGTTGCACCTGCTCGTGAAACAACGAGATCAATTCCAGCAAGAACTTCCGGCATATTATGAATAAAAGGTTTAATGACAACATTTTGCGGATTTCCTACTAATTCCACTTCCTTACTAACGGCTTCAAAATGAACATCACCGGTAACATAAAGAACTTGATAGGGTTTTTCAGAGAAATCCGGTAGCCCTTTTACAACGGCTTCATTAATTGGTCTTGCACCACGGCTTCCTCCGAATATTAAAACAGCAGGTTTAGTCGTGCTTAGTCCCACTGAAAGCCTACCTTTTATTCCGTCCTTGCCGATTACTTCCGAAGCTCTAGGATTTCCTGTAAAAACCACTTTTGACGGAGGGAAAAATTCTTTTGCCTCTTCAAAACAGATGGCAACTTTGTCTACATATCTGCTTAAAAATTTGTTTGTCAATCCTGGAACACTGTTCTGTTCATGAACAATTGTCGGGATCCGGAGCTTCGACGCAGCATATACAACCGGTCCGCATACATAACCTCCCGTTCCAATTACAATATCGGGATTAAATTGATTTAGAATTTTTTTGCTGTCGCGGACACCTTTTAAAAAACGATATACAGTCTTAATATTATCGAAGGATAGTTTTCTTTTAAATCCTGTAATATGAATAGATTGGAAGTCGATCCCTTCTCTAGGGACAATTTTGCTCTCCAGCCCTGTTAAAGTACCTATGTATAAGAATTCTGCATCCTTATGTTCTTTCTGAATTTCTCTTATCAGGGCCAATGCCGGATAAATATGTCCTCCGGTTCCCCCGCCACTCACTACGATCTTCATCGATTTCTCACCTCTAAAAAGTTGCTACACACATTCTACTACAAAAATATAAGATACAATGATAATAATAAAAGATTGTTATTGAATTGTAATTAAAACAACATACAATGTTTAAAGTCCTAGTAAACAAAAAGAACCCTGCCTATCACAGGGTGAGTCATCAGTATCTTGAATAACGACTGATATTGAGAAGGACTCCAATTGCCATCAACATAAGTGTTAAGGAAGAACCTCCATAACTTAAAAACGGTAAGGTAATTCCAGTTACCGGCATTAACCCAGTTACAACACCAATATTGATCATTACTTGGATTGCCACCATGGCGATAATTCCCACTGCAAGAAAACTTCCGTACAAATCTGGTGCCCCAAGCGCAATACGTATACCCCTCCATAACAACAGCGCAAATAACAGAATAATAAAAGATCCGCCTATAAACCCCAGTTCTTCAGATAGAATCGCAAAAATAAAATCTGTTTGCGGTTCAGGCAAGTAGAAGAACTTTTGCCTGCTTTCACCCAATCCAAGGCCAAATAAGCCGCCTGGTCCAATTGCATAAAGCGATTGGATGATTTGAAAGCCACTACCAAGTGGGTCTGACCATGGATCAAGAAAGGAGGTAATCCGTTTAATCCGATAGGGGGCTGAAGCAATTAAACCAATAAATCCGGCTACTCCAATTAATCCTAAAAAAACAAAGTGACTAACCCTTGCACCAGCAATAAAAATCATCACGACACAGGTTCCCATCATGACAGTTCCAGTGCCTAAGTCCGGCTGTAGCATAATCATGGCAAAAGCAATAAATGCTAGCCCCAGAGAAGGAGCGAGACCTTTTTTAAAGGAAGTAATGTACTTTTGCCGCTCGGATAGGAATTTAGCTAAGAAAGCAATCATGGCGAGTTTCATAAATTCTGAAGGCTGTATCGAAAAAGCACCAACACCAATCCAGCTTCTTGAACCATTTCGAACATTACCGATCCCGGGGATGAGCACCAACACCAATAAGATGAAACATACAATTAAAATGGTTTTCGCCCATGTTCTCCATGTCCAATAGTTAATATTCATGATAAAAAACATGGCCATAATCCCAACCGCAGCAAATAACGTCTGCCGTTTAGCAAAGAAAAAGGAGTCCTGAAATTTATATTCAGCCCAAATCGCACTTGCGCTATAAACCATGATGAGTCCCACAGCCAATAGGGTAAACGTAACAAGCATTAAAATAAAATCGGGAGTTGTTCTCTTCGTCGGCACCGCTTTACACCTCAACAACAAGATTTAGGGCTTCGGAGTACCACGCAAGAACAAAGTAGGCCAAGCCCCTACTTAAGCTTATGCACCGCTTCGATAAAAATGTCTCCCCTGACTTCAAAAGTTTTATATTGATCCCAGCTTGCACATGCAGGAGATAACAAAATCACGTCACCTGGTTCTGAGTATTCAAACGCAGCAGGTACGGCCTTGTCAACATTATCGACACGCCGGAAATTTTTTATTCCAGCCTCCATTCCAACCCTTTCAATCTTAGGTGCAGTTTGACCAAATGAAATTAATGCTTTTACATTTTTTAAATATGGAATCAACTCATCAAACTCATTTCCCCGGTCCAATCCACCTGCCAATAGAATGACAGGAGTCTCAAACGCAGTCAAAGCCTTTATCGTTGCTAAAATATTAGTTGCTTTTGAATCATTAAAAAATCTTCTGCCCAATACTTCATCGACATATTGCAAACGGTGCCTGACACCCGTAAAGGTTGAAAGCACCTCCTGAATCGCCTCATTAGCTACACCTGATAGCTTTGCAGCCGAAACAGCAGAAAGAATATTTTCAAGATTATGCACGCCCGGCAATGCAATGTTTTTGATCCCCATGATCGGTTCTTGATTAAAGCATAACCAGCCATCTTTTAGGCAGGCACCATCCTTTAAATCCTTCTTTGTTGAAAAAGGAATAATCTTTGCTTTGGAATGACTCGCAATTGCCATAGTTTCTTCCTGATCAGCGTTAATAATTAAGCATTCATGCTCTGTTTGATTTTTAGTAATACTTGCTTTTGCTTTCATATAATCTTCTTTTGATCCATGGTAATCCAAATGGGCGTCATAAATATTAGTGACGATCGCAATTTTCGGGTTAAATGTTTGGATACCCATAAGCTGAAACGAAGATAGTTCAATAACAATTGTATTTTCCTTTGTTGCTTCTTCAGCAACTCCGGAAGCAACGGTACCGATATTTCCGGCAATTAACGGCTGTTTATTACCCGATTTTAGCATTTCATAAATTAATGTTGTTGTAGTGGTTTTTCCATTTGTTCCGGTAATACCAATAAAAGGAGCTTCAGAAATTTGATAAGCAAGCTCGACTTCCGTTATAACAGGAATCCCTTTATCAATTGCCGCAATAACCATAGGGTTTTTATAAGGAATCCCCGGATTTTTTACAATTAATTCAAATCCTTCATCAAGAAGTTCAATTGGGTGCTCACCACAAATAACTTTAATTCCCTGTTCCAATAACCCCTGTGCCTCAGGATTATCAGATAATGGCTTTTGATCATTTACTGTCACAAAAGCTCCTAACTTATGTAAAAGTACGGATGCACTGACACCGCTTTTGGCAAGACCTAAAACGAGTATTTTTTTATGACGATACGATTCTATCTGCTTCAATTACAACCACACCTCTATATAGATTCCTAGTACTGCCAATATTAAACCTACACTCCAAAAGGTTACCACTACTCTCCATTCAGACCAACCTACAAGCTCATAGTGGTGGTGTAGTGGGCTCATCCGGAAAATTCGTTTTCCAGTTGTTTTAAATGAGGCAACTTGAAGGATAACCGATAAGGTTTCGATTACAAAAACACCACCAATTAGAAGCAGGAGGATTTCAAGCTTTGTCAGGATCGAAATCGTTGCAATCGCCCCTCCTAATGCTAGTGAACCTGTATCTCCCATAAATACCTTTGCTGGATGGGCATTAAATACTAAGAAACCTAATACTGCACCAACAACAGCAACCGAAAAAATAGCAATCTCCATTTGTGATTGATTCCATGCCAGAACAGCAAATGCTCCAAAGGCAATGGCTGCTGTGCCTGACAGCAATCCATCAAGACCATCTGTCAAATTAACGGCATTCGAAAAGCCAACCAGCCAAAATACGATAAACAACACGAAAAACCAGCCTAAATCAAAGGAGGTATCGGTAAAAGGAATATGAATTTCAGTGGAAAATCCTTGTTGTCGGTACACTAAATAAAAAATGACCGAAATGATAATTTGCCCCAAAAACTTTTGTTTGGACGTTAATCCAAGATTTCGTTTTAATACGACTTTAATGAAATCATCTAAAAACCCAAGTAAGCCAAATCCTAAAGTCACTAAAAGAAGCAGATAGGTTTTAACTGTTGGCTCCGAAAATTTACCTGCCATAACTATGGTTGTAATGACAATAGAAAATAAAATCATGATTCCACCCATTGTTGGTGTACCTGATTTCTTCTGATGAGATTTTGGTCCTTCTTCACGAATGCTTTGTCCAAATTTCAACCTTCTCAAGAAGGGAATAAATACAGGAGACAGAAGGACAGAAATTAAAAATGACATGACGATTGTGAAAAATATAACTTGCTCAAGCATTTTATCCCCTCCTTTCCATTAGGTTATTTTGTATGTCGTTAATTTTTTTTAGCATTACAGCTATATCATATGTCTCTATTTTTTTATTAAGAAGTTCTTTATTTGAAATGATAAAATTAGTAATCCCCATTTTAATGTCAGTTTCTCCATTTACTTTATCTATATAGCACTGCAAAAGGCTCATCATCGCTTCCACCACGTCATTTACAAAAAAAACTGGAAAATGATTGGGTGTATAATGAGGCAATGCTTTTCCTTTTTCCCATATGGCAGCAATTGCGCCGTTTTCTATTGCTTTTGAAAGTTCCCCAGATCTCTCACTCGTAGGAATGAACAATCCTTTAGGTTGATTTACATTGGCTTGGTCAGAAATAGTTAAAAAGATAAAATCTTCTCGAATTCCCTGGGCGTCAGGAAATAATTGTAATAAATCTTCATAGACGAACTGCATTATGATCTCTCCTTGATTGCTTTCAGTGCCACAATCCGATCATCAAAATCATGTACGACGCTGCCAATAATTTGATAGGTTTCATGCCCTTTACCGGCAATCAAAATGACATCCCCCGATGAAGCCTGCTCAATCGCGGAATAAATGGCATCTTTACGATCCGGTATGACCTGATACACTTCTCCCTTAACACCGGTCTCCATTTCATCTAAAATCGCTTCAGGATCTTCACTTCTAGGATTATCAGATGTAAAAATAGGATTCGTAGCGTAACGGCACGCTATTTGTGCCATTATAGGCCGTTTTGTCCGATCTCTGTCACCGCCACAGCCAACCACGACAAAGATTTTTTGTTTAGCGAAAGTTTGTATGGTTTTCAACACGTTTTCCAAGCTATCTGGTGTATGAGCATAATCCACAATGACGGTAAAATCTTGGCCAGCTTGAACAAGTTCGAATCGGCCAGACACCCCTTTAATGGATTCCAACGAGCGGATAATTTCTTCTATTTCTATTCCGGAAACTAAAGCAGCGGCAAAGCTTGCCAATACATTATAAATACTAAATTTGCCTAATAATTGAATATGAACAGGGTAGATCAGACCATTAATCAAAATATCAAACTTAATACCGGTTGATGACATTTGAATATTAATCGCACGAATATCTGCAGGTTGATCAATTCCAAATGTAACAACATGAGCCGCTGTAACTTTTTTAAAAACCTCGCTGGCATGGTCATCGGCATTTAGAATGGCAAATTTAGGCTTGTGAGGATCAAAGCTATTGCCTAGCTGAGAGAATAATAAACTTTTAGCTCGCCGATATTCTTCCATAGTTTTATGGAAGTCAAGATGATCCTGTGTTAGGTTGGTAAATACTGCAACATCATACTCACAGCCATGTACTCGGCCTAAATCCAGAGCATGGGACGAAACCTCCATGACAGCAGTTCCCACCCCCTGGCCTACCATTTCATGGAACGTTTTCTGAAGTGTCAAGCTTTCTGGTGTTGTATTTTTTGTTTCGATGATTTGATCAGCTATTTTTGTATACATCGTACCAATGAGACCGGTTTTCTCTCCTTGGTCAGCGAAAATTTTTTCAATCATATGACTGGTGGTCGTTTTACCATTTGTACCTGTAATCCCGATTAATTTTAACTTTCTGGTTGGATGCCCATAAAATGCATCAGCAAGTACTGCCATTGCTCGGGTGGTGTCATTAACGATTATAACAGGTACCTCTATATCTAATTCACGTTGTGCTATAACTGCAACCGACCCGTTTTTAACAGCAGCTTCGGCAAAGTCATGACCATCCACAGTATAACCTTTTATACAAATAAATAAGCTCCCAGGTTGCACCTTACGATGATCGTTTTCAAGCGATGTAATTTCCAAGTCAACTCCATTATATGGTGTCAACAGATGCAAAGACTTTAGCAGCTCTTGTAGCTTCATGTTTACCTCAATTCCTCTCATGACCTTACATAGACTTTTGACAAATATTTCATTTTATCTTTTGAGAAAAGTTCCATCTTATTTTACATGAAAAAATTTATTTTTGCTATTTAGTAGGGGACATTTGTAAAAAAATTAAGCATCTCCTAAAAATCCACCTTAGTTTTCGCTACCAAAATATAATCTGACCTTTGAACCCTCTTTTACCTTTGAACCCGCTTCCGGCGACTGTCTGACGACAACATCACCTTCACCGCTCGAATCAACTGTTAAGTTGACCAACTGTTCCTGTAGTTCACTTCTTGTTAAACCTACAAAATCGGGAAGTTTAATTAAAGGTGTATCTGGCCATTTTACCTTTTTCTCTATCTGTTCTTTTCTTGGTTCAACTCCCATAGCACTTAAACTATCTTTCATAATATTACCAACAATAGGAGCACTTACTGTTCCCCCAAAAGCCGTAACCCCTTTTGGATTATCCACTGCGACATACACAACTATTTGCGGGTCGTCAGCAGGAGCAAAACCAATAAATGATACGATAAAGTTATTT
The DNA here is from genome assembly GCF_036962145.1 of Bacillus sp. JJ1764. Classification (NCBI taxonomy): domain Bacteria; kingdom Bacillati; phylum Bacillota; class Bacilli; order Caryophanales; family Bacillaceae; genus Bacillus; species Bacillus sp. JJ1764. The sequence continues at coordinate 73,395 of NZ_JBALNY010000021.1, forward strand.
TCTAAATATCTCCCACCAACTGCCTTTTGAGCTGTACCGGTTTTTCCACCAATACGATAGGAATCAACAAAAGCCTTGCCTCCTGTCCCCTGAGCAACAACAGTTTCCAAGGCATGACGAATTTCTTGGGAAGTTTTCTCTGAAACGACTCTTCGTTTTTCTTCCGGCGTATTCCTCATTACAACTTCTTTTGTGACAGGATCTATTAATTCTTTTGCAATATATGGTTTATATAATATACCGCCATTTACGGCAGCAGAAACAGCCGTAACCTGTTGGATCGGTGTTACAGATACACCTTGCCCAAAGGCGGTTGTTGCCAATTCTACCGGTCCTACCCGATCCATGTTAAACAGGATGCCTGTCCCTTCCCCTTGAAGGTCAATCCCTGTTTTTTGTCCAAACCCAAAGTCTTTAATATATTTAAACAGTTTTTCCTTCCCTAGCCTTTGACCTAACTCCACAAATCCAGGGTTGCAGGAGTTTTGAACGACTTCGAGAAAGCTCTCATCACCATGTCCGCCTCTTTTCCAGCACTTTAGCCTTGCACCCGCCACTTGTACCGAACCCGGGTCATGAAAATGTTCTTTTTCCAAGTTAACTTTATTCTCATTTAAAGCTGCTGCTAAGGTTATAATCTTAAAAGTGGAACCGGGCTCATATGTCATCCAAACGGGCAAATTTCGGTTATATACTTCTTGAGGTACATTTCGAAAATTGGTTGGATCAAAGGTTGGACGACTTGACATCGCCAAAATTTCACCATTATTCGGGTTCATGGCAATGGCAATGATCCCGTCTGGATTGTATTTAGCTTGAGCAATATCTAACTCACGCTCAACAATCGTTTGCACTTTTGTATCAATGGTCAACTTTAAATCAAGACCTTTTATAGGTTTTTCATAATCGTCGGCCATATCATTCATACGTTCTCCCTTTGCATTGGCATAGAATTTTACCGAGCCGCGTTTTCCATTTAATTCTTTATCGTAGTATTTTTCCAATCCCATTAACCCTTGGTTGTCCACTCCTGCAAAACCAAGAACATGGGAAAGATAACTTTTATATGGATAATATCGTTTTGAATCTTCTCCGATATAGATTCCTTCAAGTCCTAGCGCTCTAATTTCTTTCGCCTTTTCATGTGAGATTTTTCTTCCCTCTTTAATCCTGACTATCCTTTCTTTCTGGGTAATCTCTCGGTAGGCTGCTTCATTTGACATATTTAATACTCCTGCCAGTTTTTCCGCCGTTGTCGCAGGATCCTTTACTTGTCGCGGAACAACCCAAACGGTAGGAGCACTTATATTTGTGGCCAGCGGAACACCGTTCCTGTCAACGATTTCCCCTCGTTCAGGTTCAAAAGGGATATTTCTACTCCATGAATCTTTTGCCCAGCCAGTTAGCATGTTTCCTAAATAAAATTGTACATAGCCTAGTCTGACATCAATGATTAAAAAAATGAGAATTCCGACGAATAGTGCAATCATTAACCGTTTACGGACCGTTACATTTGAAACGCGCATAATTATGAACATGCCTCCTTTTCATCATCATTCATAAATATGCTTGTACTGGTTTTAATAGAACGATAGTCACTACCCTAAACAGTTAAAATCCCGCTATAGAAAGCGGGATGTAGACCTAATCTTTGACTGTTTTCTTACTTGTCTCTTTTTTGGAGGTGCTATCTTCTTTTTGGTCAGATTGCTGCTGATTCCACTGTTCCTCAGCGGTTTTTAAATCAACGATAAGGAAATCTCCTTTATTTAAAGGTGCCTTTGGCTTTATATTTTGTCCAACGACATAACCGTTCCCTTTAGAATTTAGCTTTAATCCTGTAAGATTGGCAAATTTCATAACATCTCTTAATGACCAACCTGTTAAGTCAGGTGCTGTTAACTCTCCATTCGTTTTAATGATTACCTTTTCACCTTCTAGTACCGGCGTATTAGCTTTTGGAAGCTGGTCCACTACCTCTGTTCCATTTCCAACTATGACAGTCTCATACCCTTTTTCTTTTAGGTCTTTCTCCGTTTCTTCCACGGAGTTCCCCTTAAGATTTGGCAATTTATTAACTGTAGCTTTTTCAATGACAGACGGTTGAATATTTAAATAGTGCAAGCTATTTTGCATAACGGGATTAAAAACACCGGAAACAGGAATTGCCCCCTGACCGGTTTCCATTCCTGCTAATTGAGGTTGTTGAACAGCTACATAAACAATTAACTTTGGATCATCCTTGGGAGCCATACCTAGAAAGGAAAAAATATAATTGTTTGCTCCCTTTAAATACCCACCTGGTCCAGGAATATTAGCAGTTCCCGTTTTCCCTGCAACACTATAGCCTTCAATTTTATACCTGCCGCCCGTCCCGTTTGGGGAAGTAACAACCGTTTCTAGGTAGTCGCGCACCGTACTTGCAGTTTTAGCAGATATTGGCTGAGATACTACTTCAGGTTTGGTTTCTTCTATTACTTTTCCGGTATCATGATCGACAATTTTATCCACAACATGCGGCTTGAGCATTTTCCCATCATTTGCAATAGCGGTTGCAGCTTGAATTTGTTCAATCGGTGTAATAGCAGTCCCTTGTCCATAAGCTGTGGTAATTTTTTCAATAGGGTAGGTATATCTGATTTTTCCGGCTGTTTCGTCAGGCAATTCAATTCCTGTTGGTTTATCAAAGCCAAACTTTGTTAAATACTCTCTAAGTCTTTCAAATCCTAATTTCTCGTTGGCAATTTTCGCAAAAGCTACGTTTGATGACCGTTGAACACCTTCCAAATAGGTGATAGTCCCCCAACCGGAGTAGTTGTGGTCATGAATCGCTTTATCTCTATTGGTAACCCTGTAAGAACCAGATTGATAGGTTTCATTAGGATTAAAAACACCCTCCTGAACAGCGGCAGCTAGAGTAAAGATTTTCATCGTTGATCCTGGTTCATAAGATGTCTCAATCGCTTCATTATGCCAACTCTTAGTAATACCTTCTTTCGTATCCGGATCAAAGGATGGTCGCTGTCCCATCGCTAATATATTTCCTGTTTTCGGGTCTGCGACAATGGCTATGATTTTCTTCGGCTTGTACTGTTTGGCCACCTTATCCATGGCATCCTCTAAAAAGGTCTGGATTTTTTTATCAATGGTTAAATAGATATCTTGACCGTCCTTAGCTGGTGTAACTTTTTGCTTCCCGTCTGGAAGAATATATCCCCACAGGTCACTTTCATAATCAAGTTTTCCATTTGTTCCAGTTAACTGATTATTAAATGACTTCTCGATGCCCATCTTTCCAATTGTTTTAAAAGAACTGTCCTTTTGTTCAATCTTATCCGCATAGCCAATTAAATGTGACGCAAAAGTTCCATTTGGGTAAAAACGTTTGGAATCTCTAAGAAAGGTAATGCCAGGAAGCTTTAGACTTTCAATTTTTATCTTAGTTTCATGAGAAATATCCCTGCCTGCCTTACCGAATTCGACTTGAAACAATCCTTTTCTGGTTAATCGTTTATAAATATCAGATTCATCCATATCAATATACTTTGCCAGTTTTTCTGCGGTTTCCCTTGGATTCGTAACATGTTTCGGCTTCTTGGGATCCGTTGTCATTTTTTTATCGAGAATAGCAACTAACTTATATGAAACGGTATCTTCAGCAATTACTTCACCGGTACGATCTAAAATCTCGCCTCGCTGCGCAGGTAAAATGCCTTCCTTGCTGTATTTTTGCTGTGCCTTAGCAGCAAGCGGCTGACCTCCAACCTCACCTGTGATTTGAATCGTATAATACCTGACGATTAAGACAAAAAAGAGCAGGCCGAATATTGCAAATAATATCGCTGCTCCCACATTCATATTTGGCTGTTTTTTAATCATTTCTCCTGCACAACCTTGACGTTATTTTCATTTAACATGAGCCCCATGCTTTTTGCTTTTTCATAAATCCGCTCATATCTGCTCAGTTCGCTGACTTGACCCTTTAGGTCTTCATTAACCTTTTGCTGTTCCTTTACTTGATCGTCCATTTTCTGGATGTCTTTGTTAATTTGATAGATCTGTGACTGATTTGAGATAAGATGAACAGCACCAAAGCAAACTAGGCCAGCGAAAGCTACTCCAATAATTTTTTCACCTGGAGTAAGCCAGGACTTTTTAATTTTTAATGGTTTCCTGTCTTGGACAATTTGTTCCTCTCGCTGCTGTTGTTGTTTAAAATTCCTGGCAAGATTACTCACACGTTTCCCCTCCGGATTCATTTTTTAACGGGACTTAATTAAATGTTCCCTCATTCTATAATTTCTCAGCAACTCGCAACTTTGCAGAACGTGCACGATTATTTTGTTCAAGTTCATCTTCTGATGGTAGTATCGGCTTTCTCGTTATGAGTTTTAATGTTGGTTTGTATTCATCAGGAATCATTGGTAAACCTGGAGGTAAGTCAGGTGTTTCACTGGCTTTTTTGAATGTGGCCTTACAAATCCGATCCTCTAGTGAATGGAAGGTAATAACACTAATTCTTCCCTCTTGATTTAACAATTCGATTGCTTGGTTCAGTGATTTTTCAAAGACTGCTAATTCATCATTTACGGCAATGCGGATTGCTTGAAAAATCCGCTTGGCTGGATGTCCACCTTTTCTGCGGGCAGGTGCAGGAATAGCCTCCTTAATTAAGTCTACTAATTCCCCTGTCGATTCAATAGGTTTCTTTTCTCTGGCCGCTTCAATTTTCCTGGCAATCTGTTTAGAGAATTTCTCCTCGCCATATCTAAAAAATATTCGGACCAGATCCTCATATGACCAATCATTAATTACATCATATGCTGAAACCGGTGCATCATGGTCCATTCTCATATCCAATGGGGCATCATGATGGTAACTAAACCCTCGCTCCGGCGTATCCAATTGTGGTGATGAAACACCAAGATCATAAAGGACTCCATCAACTTTGGTAATACCTAATTTTTCAAGTTCTTCTTGCAAAAATAAAAAATTACTTTTTACAATTGTTAACTTGTCACCATATTCTTTTAATTTTTCTTTTGCATTAGCAATTGCTGTTTCATCCTGATCAAACGCAAACAGTTTTCCGCGATCTCCAAGCTTTGATAGAATCAGGGAACTATGCCCTGCTCCTCCTAGAGTACAATCGACATAAATTCCATCAGGCTTAATGGAAAGTCCTTCCACAGCTTCAGCTAATAACACAGTTGTATGATTAAACATTTTTTACCACCTTTTCCAATCGGTTAAAAAATAAGAATTTTTTACAGAAAATATATTAATATAACTTGTCCATTATATATCAAAGCCAATCATATTTTCTGCAATATCCGCAAAAGATTCTTCAGATTGCGAAAAATATTCTTCCCAAATTTGTTTGCTCCAAATTTCAATTCGATTGGAAACTCCTAAAATAACACATTCTTTTTCCAGCTTTGCATACTGCAAAAGTGGTGCTGGAATATTGATTCTTCCTTGTTTATCCAATTCACTCTCTGTAGCACCTGAGAAGAAAAAACGGGTAAATGCACGGGCATCTTTTTTTGTCAGTGGGAGACCCTTGAGCTTTTCTTCGATCTGAGCCCACTCCGATAATGGGTAACCAAATAAACACTGATCCAAACCTCTTGTGATGATGAACATTTCACCAAGATCATCTCGAAATTTGGAGGGCACAATTAGGCGGCCTTTATTATCAATGCTGTGATGGTACTCACCCATGAACATACCCATTACCCCCACTTTCTATTAAAAATGTACCACAATCCCCCACTTTCCACCACCTATTTTTTAACTAATTCTTTGAAAAAACGAAAAATCCTTTTTTGAAAGCTGTTTTTTTGTAAAAAAGAAAAACCCCACCGGAGATGGTGGAGTTTTTATAGTTTGATTACCTTATGCGTTCCGTCAAATTCGAAGGAAAGTGCCATGATTCTATTTATGATATCTAGTCCGTAGTGATTTAAGTAATAATAAATATTCCATACTCTTTCTTGAGGGATTCCGTTTGGTCTTAAAGCTAAATCAATGCGGGTAAACTTCTTTAAACGGATATCGTGTTTCTTAGTGACAGCATCTTGAAGCTTTGTCTGCATAAAGTTCAGATCTTTTAGTAAGAATGATTCATTTTTCCTTACTAGCGGGATGAGTCCCCGTTCTATTTCTGATGTTTTTGCCTCAACCAACCGGTATTGTTCCTTTAATTGGTCCTTCATGACTTGAAATAAATCATCTATTTCGTGATCCTTGATAGAGGCTAAAAATTGCTCTCGTTTTCCTGTTGTTCCCTGTTGTAAAACATGATCAAGACTTAATTGTATTTCTTCCAACTCTCCCTCAATCGACCGATCAAGCAAAGTAATATTTAATCGCGGAACAATTGGCGGCATTTTGATATTAAATGATTCAAAAACCAGTTTAAGTTCTGCCCAATATGCAATTTCTCCAGGACCAGCAATAAAGGCGATGGTTGGAAAAAGCCATTCCTGCATTAATGGCCTTGTTACTACATTATTACTTAGTTTTTCGGGATGATTGGCAACAATCTCCACTAATTCCTCTTTTGTAAAGGAAACTGTACCATTTTTCCCCACAAAATGATGATCTTCATTGTCATATTCAAGTAAAATACGTTCGTTTCTAATTTGATCATAAAAAAACAAATTAGCAGATTGTTCAGTTGCTTCAATCGTTGTAGGGAACCCTTTTTCTCTTATTTGCTGCTGCTGCTCTAATAAAGTTAAGGTAATCCCTTGATGGTTGTTAATTTGCTCCATCAAAAATTCCTTTTGTAGTTGACGGAACTCACTATTCCCTGAATCCACGACCAATAGTCCATAATCCTTAAACAACTCCATTACGATCCCAGCAAAAAAATCGACGAATGTTGTTGATTTTTCAATGAGGACATGACTAAATTCCAATAACTGATTCGTGTATTCCGTCTCGCCCAAATTCTCGACTAAGTTGTAGACCCATTCTCTACAAATATTTCGGTCAATTTCAATATCTGAAACCATTTTCTTTTGCAGAACTTTTTCTGGATATATCCATTTATCCGCTTTTTCACCAACCGGAACAAATACATGATTCACTTCTTGATAATCATGATCCTCCCCAGCTATCCAAAAAACAGGAATAACCGGTACTCCCAGCTGCTGTTCCTTTTGTTGTGCCAATTTGATAATGGAGATGACTTTATGGATGGAATAAAGAGGGCCGGTTAAGATTCCTGCCTGTTGTCCACCAATGACAACTACACTATTTTCGTTTTTTAACTTACGAATGGAATGTTCCACCTCTATGGAAGAGGGAAATTTTTGCATAAATCTTTCAATATGATTTGCCACTTGCTCGCGAAGAAATCTTCTTTCCTTTAATTCTGCCAATCGATTTTGGTCCTCATGTTCATCATTGTAGCGATAGTGAAAAAAAGGCATGATGTCTGAAGATTGTTCCAAATAATTAGAAGCAAACCGATTCGTTGCAGGCAAGGAGAGATTTAACATCTCCATTTAGTTACTCCCTTTCTGATCACCTAATTGTCCTTTAATGAGTATACCATTCCCCACTAAATATCAAAAAATATATGCACTAACTTTTTCAGGAGAGAGAAAAAACTAATGCACGATGGATTAAACCAAAAAGAGTCAAGGAAATATACACCACAAAAAACATCAAAAACGTAAATCGCCAGAACCCCTTAAGAACTTTATGAATGATAACTTCTTCCTTAACTTTCCAATGGATAATCACAAAAAACATTGCCGTCACGATTAATACTAATAGTATTAGCCAAAAAAATGATTTTCCCCATATCGTTTCCATTAAAAAGTAGACAGAAATGATGAAAAGAATCGTTGAGTAATCAATAGCTTTATGAAACGATTTTTTTGGGTTTTTATAAATATATTGAAAGATTACTAGAATTAACACAAACCCAAAGAAGGGCATGATAAAAAATATTGATAAGAGCGTTGAAAGGAAGGCGCTCACACCAACTCACTCCCATCAACTTGCTCTTTACCTTTGATCAGGTTAAATAACTGACTGATCAATGGTGCCTCTTTATGTTGAATTTTGGCCTCATTTATTAAATAACCTAATATGGCATCTACTTCAGTTGGTCTCCCTGCTTCCAAATCCTTCAGCATAGAAGAGCGATTATCGGCTGTTTTCCGGCAAACCTGAACCACTTGTTCAAAGTGCCAAGCAGAATCTTCCAGAAGCAAAATGGAAGCTATTTCAGAATAAACCTTTTGCACTTCATTAAAATAGTAGGGATTCTCAATCAATGCACCGTTCTTAACACTAAGCAGTGAAGTTAACGGGTTAATGACTGCATTCACGACTAGTTTTCCCAGCAACATGCTATAGAAGTTTTCGTGGAAAACAAACGGAAAATCATCAGGCATAGCCGTTATAAACTCTTTTAATTTTCCCTCATTCCCTTTAAAAACAGCTACCTTCGTAATTCCTGCCCCATTATGACTGACTGTAAAGTTGTTTTCTTTTGCTGCACCATGTTCAATGGACCCCACAAAAATATTTTCTGATTGAATGGATTCAAGCTGCTTTAGGTGTCCCATACCATTTTGCAAAAATAATAAGTTGTTAGCGGATGCAGACAAATTCGATATTTTATCGATTATTGGCTCCAGTTGATATTGTTTAACAGTAATTATTGTTACGTTTTCATCGCCCTCCCACTGCGAGATAGGGAGTGCCCTGACTGATGACTTTTTACATATTTCTCCCTTATAAAGGAGAATTCCATGTTTATTTATCTCCACTGCCTGTTCGGCTGTCCTCGTATAAATAGTTACTTCAACTGCTCTGTTTAGGTAGGAGGCAAATAATAATCCAATTGAGCCTGCTCCAATAATTCCAACCTTCATGATTGATCCCTTCTTTATTAAACTATATCTGTATTTTATCAGCTAACCCCCTCACTTGTAAGTAAGCAATGAAAAAAAGAGTGTCCCTTTGGGCACCCTTATGAATTGTTCTTTATAAAAGTCTGTTGATTTCCGCTCTAGGCATTCCTTTTTCCATGGGTGTTCCGGGAGATCTTCCTCGGAGATTAAGAGCCTGCGTGGTCTCCCTTGCCCCGTTCTCCTATAGGAGAGTCTTCGTGCCTTACGCTCTTGGATAATATCAGTATGGCTTTTACTTTTTATTATACAGGATAGACAGGATGTTTCCGTTCACTTAATGGTATTTCTTTTGTCTCATAGTAGGCAAAACGTTGCGTCAGTACGTTTCTTAATTCGGATGGTGCGACAATCTCATCCACAATCAATTCTGAAGCAAGTCGATATATATCAATATGTTCCTTATATTCCTTTTGCTTTTCTTGGACAAAGGCAATTTTTTCTTTAGGATCGGTGATCTCGTTAATTTTATTTGAATACACCGCATTTACCGCTGCTTCAGGGCCCATAACTGCAATCTGAGCAGTAGGTAAGGCAATACAGCAATCCGGTTCAAATGCTGGACCAGCCATGGCATAAAGACCCGCACCATAAGCCTTCCTGACAATAACGGAGATTTTCGGAACTGTTGCCGAACTCATTGCGGCAATTAACTTTGCACCGTGACGGATAATTCCGGCTCGCTCCACCTTTGTTCCGATCATGAAACCAGGTACATCAGCTAGGAACAATAATGGTATGTGGAAGGCATCGCATAGCTGAATAAATTTTGCCGCTTTATCACTGGAATCAACAAACAATACCCCGCCCTTTACTTTAGGCTGGTTGGCAATAATCCCGATTGCTCTTCCATTCAATCGTGCTAAACCGGTAATAACTTCCGGGGCAAATAATTTTTTTATTTCAAAAAAACTCCCTTCATCCATTAATCGGTCAATGCAATCATACATGTCAAAAGGGGCATTCTGGTTTTCTGGAATAATGGATTCCAATTCACGCCCTTGTTTTGGAGCAACTCCTGACAATTGAGCTGTCTTTTCTTTGTAATTAGCCGGAAAATAACTTAAATATAGTTTAGCGGATTCAATGGCTTCCTCCTCGCTAAAGGCTAAGAGATCGCCACAGCCACTTACAGTACAGTGCATCCGGGCTCCTCCCATTTCTTCAAGGGAAACCTTTTCACCAATGACCTTTTCTGCCATCCGAGGAGACCCTAAATACATGGAAGCATTTTTATCTACCATGATGACAAGATCACAAAACGCCGGTATGTAAGCACCTCCTGCCGCTGAAGGACCGAATAACAGACAAACCTGCGGAATTTTTCCAGAAAGCCTTACCTGATTATGAAATATTTTACCTGCCCCACGACGGTTCGGAAACATCTCTAATTGATCAGTAATTCTTGCTCCAGCTGAATCAACCAAATAAAGTAAAGGGACCATTAATTTTTCAGCAACCTCTTGAATGCGAATTATTTTTTCAACTGTTCTTGCACCCCAGGACCCCGCCTTTATGGTTGAATCATTAGCCATTGCACAAACGGTTTGGCCATTTATTTTCCCTATCGCTGTTACCACTCCATCTGCTGGCAAATCTCCCGCTAAAAAGTTAGCAAACTTTCCATCTTCTTCATATTTTCCTTCATCAAATAATAAAGCCAATCGATCTCTGACAAAAAGTTTTTTTTGTTCTTTAGCCTTTTCGTGGTATTTTGGATGGCCACCCGCCTCAATTTTGTTACGGTTAGCTTCGAGCTGCACATTCAATCTATCAGTTGTTACCATTAAAGTCCCTCCTTAAACTAGTACCAATAAAACATCGCCCTCATTGACGAAATCACCAATCTTCACTCTAACTTCCTTGACCATTCCTTCCCTTTCACTCTCAATTGGGATTTCCATTTTCATTGACTCCAGCATAATCACTTCTTGTCCAGGACTTACTGACTCCCCTGTTGAGACAAATACATTTAGCACTGTTCCTGCCATGGATGCTGTAATTTCTTTCATTTCTTTTCACTCCCTATTCCGTTTTAATAAAATGGCAATGTTAAAGAATACTGTTGATTTTCACTCCTGTTGATTGGAGCAGTAACCAACATACAAGTTAAAAAGAACCAATAAAATAAAAAGGTTGTAATATTGTTCTTTCTACATCATTATCAGAATTTCCTGCTAATTTCGAAAACGCTTTCAGTGTTTAGAAGAAGAAATATTTATTATTTTGTTATATAATGAAAGTGCTTCATTTTTGAATAATGCAAAAATTATTCAATTTATGATATTCAAGGACGTATGATTATATAAGTAAAAAAATTCATATTCCAGGAGGACAACAATGGGGACAAAGGTGGAGAAATTAAAAATAAATTTTAAGACTTTAGAGGAATTTAAAAAATTTAAAGAATATGGAATCCAGGAATTATCCATGTTGGAGGATTTAGAAGCCAATATGGTGGATAATGACAATGAATCACCGTTTTATGGAATCTATTTTGGCGATAAACTAGTTGCGCGTATGAGTCTGTATCAAATTGACGCCAAATTTGACCGGTATTTTTATCCACCTCAAAATTATTTAGAATTATGGAAGCTAGAAGTGCTACCAGACTATCAAGAGAAAGGTTTCGGAAAACAGCTTGTAGAATTCGCCAAGAATTTCGGACTACCTATTAAAGCGAACCCTAGAATGCAATCTCGTGTATTTTGGGAAAAGATGGGTTTTTCTAATGTTGACTATGAAATGGACAGAGACCGCGGCGAAAACCCATTAGTATGGTACCCAGAAGGCGTCGAGGCGCAACAACATTAAACTATTTAAAAAGCGGACTCTTCACGAGCCCGCTTTTCCTATTTTTCCACTCTTTCAAGATTACCATTTTTGTCCATTTGGAATTTTACCTTTTGCTGCCGGTCTTCCTCTTGAAGGACTACCATTTTACGGGCCTTTTCCATAATTTCTAATAATGAAAGGTAATCTTCCTCAATGGTTTTTAAACTAGTAGCAAGTCTTTCATTCTCAGAGGACAAGTAATATGTTTGCTTCTCCAATTCTTTTATTTTTTCATAAGCTTTTTCACGATCTTCCTCTAGGGTCAGATGGCTATTTACCTTGTTGTAGAGTTCTTCCAGATAGCGAATGACCAGCGGAAAGGTTATCGTATCCCCTTGCTCAAAGCTGGGCGGTGATGAGATTGTTTCTACATCATCTTCTAGCGGAATTGGATTGTTTCTGGAAGAAGGTTGCTGTTTTTTCAATTCCTTACGCTGTTTCTTTGCCAGTTCAATACCGCTTTTGTATTGCTTCCTTACATACGAATTCCAGCGAAAACCACAAGCTGCAGCAGTACGCGTTAGTTGCTTGCCAACTTCCTCAAAGGCCTGAAGTTGTGTCCCACCTTCGCGTATTTGTCTCAGTACAACTTCCGCAAGCAGTAAATCTTCATCTTGTGACCAAGCATCCTGTCGAGTCGGTGACATTAGAATTTCCCCTCCTAGCAGTGTTTTTATAAACATATGCATCTACTAGAAAAGATAGACTTAATCAGGTTTCTCGTTTTGAAATATTATTCAATGTTTTATTCATGAATTTATTTACATATTCATGGTGGACATCACTTTCCCAGAGTACGGAACAGGTCTTAACCTCTTCTTCCATTCTCCTTAAAAGATTTTGCGCTTCCCACTTGCGGATCCATATCTTTTTATAGGCTTGTAAGACTGTCACTTCTTTTAAAAGAATGTTTTCAAGAAAAACATCACTGGCCAAATTAGGATCACCTTCAAAAGTTTGATCAATATATCCTATTTTCTCAAGATCTTCAACCCGCTTAGGCTCAGCTTCCATCAAAAGTTTCATGGCCATGGGTTGAGGTAATTTTTCCGAAAGAATGGTGCCTCCGCCCCAACCAGTTGTAATAGCCTGCTTCCCTTGTACAAACCCTACTTTTACTCCTTTTTTAGCTAGTCGATAATCACATGCAATCGCTAGTTCGCAACCGCCGCCAATCGCCGGTCCATTTAACAATGCTATAGTTGGAATCGGCAATACTAGTAGAGAATAAAGAATCTTAGACATTTTTGAAAGCATTGCATATGCCTCTTCTTTTGTATGTAGGGAGTGAAAGACAGACAAATCACCACCTGAACAAAAAGCCCGATTCCCTTCTCCGGTAATAATGAGTGCTTTTGCCCCTGATTCTTCAGCCAATTTAATAGCTTGGGACAATCCCTCCATTACCTCATAATTGATGGCATTGCGTTTTTCTTCCCTGGCAATAGTAAATAGCAATACACCATTTTTCTGTTTTTCTATCAAATATGACATGATTCTCCGCCTTCCATGCACATTATTTGCTTCACTATGTAAATAAAATGACAAAAGCACAAGGAATTATTCCTTGTGCTTTTTATCTAAGTAGTTATTAATCGTTAACTACGTCTTTTCCTTTGTATGTTCCGCAAGCTTTACATACGCGGTGAGCTAATTTCATTTCACCACAATTTGGGCATTCTACCATACCAGGAACGCTTAATTTGAAATGTGTACGACGTTTTCTTTTAACAGTTTTAGAAGTTCTTCTAAAAGGTACAGCCATTCTTCCCACCTCCTTATAAGAAAAGCGTAAGGCATTGCCTCGCTGTTTTTACAATTTGCTTCTTTAATTTCCGATTATGATTCGGAAGAAGGATCATTTTTGTCAAAAAATTTAGCAAGTCCCGCCAATCTAGGGTCAATCTTCTTTGAATCCGATTCTTCTTGTAAGACTTCCCAATCCTTACCAGATTGAGGAGCAGCACCCTCAGAAAACACATCATCGCAAAAGACCTGCATTGGAACTTCAAGTAAAAGAATCTCCCTGATAATTGGGTTTAAGTCAATGACATCCCCTTTTACTTGATGAATTTCCTCTTCAGTTTGATATACAGAATTTTGCAATAGGAATGTTTCAGATGCTTCGACATTAATTGGGTACTTAACATCTACTAAAGTCCGTGAACAAGGAAGGATTAGATAACCTTCAATTTTTAAGTGAAAGGTAACTTTTGATGAATCAATATCCCCACGACCTGTAATATGCATCGGAGAGACTTCCCTGATTGTTGGATCGTCCTGCTTGATTTCATCAAACCGAAAAACATCATCAATCAAAAATTCCTTATTCCGATATTTCTGCAATTGACTTAATGTCCATTTCAAATGAATCACCCCAAGGCAACAAAGGTAATTATAGCCTTCGATAATATTTTTGTCAATATTTTTTCTTTACAGTAGTATTAAGTAGAATCATTAGTGATTTTCCATACTAGTGTATCCAATTAAGGCTTTTACAAACATCTTTTCCATCTTATCATATTATTAGATTAGTTTCCTTACAAATTTCCGATAATGTTAATAATTTTTTATGAAGGAGTAGATCTATGAAAGCAGTTGGTGTCATTGTTGAGTATAATCCGTTCCATAATGGTCATGCCTTTCACTTACAGGCATCTAAAGAAGCAGCCAATGCTGATGTCGTGATTGCCGTAATGAGCGGGAATTTTCTTCAGCGCGGAGAACCTGCACTTGTTTCCAAATGGGTCCGAACCCAAATGGCTTTAGTAAATGGAGTAGATATTGTTTTTGAATTGCCTTATCGTTTTGCTGTTCAAAAAGCCGAAATTTTTGCCACTGGTGCAGTATCGATTCTAGATGCTGCAGGTTGTGATTCTTTATGTTTTGGCAGTGAAAGCGGTGATTTGGGAGCCTTTAAGCAAACGTTAGAATTCTTAACATCCCGATCAGCCGAATATGATGAACAAATCAAAACTTTTATCCAAACCGGTGTCAGTTACCCTAAAGCATTATCTCTAGCTTTTCAACAGTTATCAGGCTCTGAACATGTTCTTGATTTATCCAAACCTAATAATATCCTTGGTTTTCAGTACATAAAAGCTATCAAACAACTAAGGAGTTCGATAGAGCCCTTAACCGTTTCAAGGAAAAGTGCGAACTACCATGATGAACATTTTGCTTCGGATACAATTGCCAGTGCAACCAGCATTCGCAAAGCCATTTTTTCTAATGACCATGAAAAAATGGGGATCGGGCAATATGTTCCAGACCGTACAAAAGATCTGTTAGAAGAATATTTAGAGCGTTATGGAACCTTTCATCACTGGGAACTCTATTGGCAATTGCTGCAATTTCGGCTGCTTCAAACTAATCCAAATGAGTTAAGAGATATTTATGAGATGGAAGAGGGGTTAGAAAACCGTCTAATCCAAGCAGCATTGGAAGCGCAAAATTTTCAGGAGTTCATGCAAAAAATAAAAACCAAAAGATATACATGGACGAGATTGCAAAGATTATGTGTCCATATTCTAACAAATACGAAAAAATCGGAAATGAACCATCTTGAAAATGCCAGTTATTTAAGGCTTTTAGGGATGAGTGATTTAGGTAAAGAATATTTAAATAAAACAAAGAAACATTTTAATCTTCCCCTTGTTTCGAGGATTCCATCCTATAAAGAAAATGACATTCAGCTTGATGTCAGAGCAGCAAGAATATACGGAATGTGTCTTAACGAACCACATAAGAAGATGATGATTCAACAAGAATACAAACAACCACCGATCGTTATTGAAAAAAGCAGCTAAGCCTTTCGGCCTAGCTGCTTTTCTTTTCCGGTAACTGTTTCAGGTATTTTACAGGTTCATCAAAGGTATCTACAGGAATGATTTTCATCTTTGTGTTAATATCCTTTGCTGTTTTAACAGCGGCCTTATAGTTGGAATTCTTTGCTCCCTTTTCATTTGGAGCGAAAAAGATTTCAGCCCCAGCTTTGTCCGCCGCCACAATTTTTTGTTCTATTCCACCTATAGGTCCCACATTACCCTCAGCATCAATGGTACCCGTACCAGCAATTTGGTAACCTTTCGTAAGATCGTCTTTTGTTAATTGATTATAGATTTCCAATGAAAACATTAAACCGGCAGATGGACCGCCAATATCAGCTGTATTCACCTTTACCTTTGGTTTGACCTCAATTTCTTTGTCATCAACTAAAGAAATTCCAATTCCTACTTTTTTAGGATCATCCTTAAATGCCTTTAATTGGAGAGGAACGGTTTTTTCCACCTTTTTTCTCATAAAGGTTAATGTAATGGTATCTCCAGCGTGCTTTTGGCTAACAAAGTCGATAAATTCCTTTGATGAAGGAAATGAATGTCCATCGACTTTAAAAATACGATCCCCTGGCTCTAATCTTCCTGCTGCAGGCATATCCTGAAGTACCTGCATGACATAGATTCCCTTATAATTGTATTTTACAGGTAGGCCCGCCTTACGATAGGCTACCTCAATGGCATTTTGTTTGGACCCAGCCATTAGATGTAGCTGCCGCAAATCATATTCTTCTTCTGTTTCTTTCTTATCCAATATCATGTCCACAGGGTAAATTTCTTCATATTTTTTGACCTTTGCTTCTAGATATGAAAAAATATTGGCTCTGCCCATGCGCACTGTCGTTAACATGAAATTGCCTTTATCTTTATACCCGTTTTCAACTTTAATAATAGGGGCCAGTTCCTTAGCCATACCTGGTTTTGAAACAAAATAAGGTAATGGATAATTCATTCCTCCAATTAGTACGATAATAAGTAAACTTAAAATACCTATAGATATTTTTTTGCGCAACACTAATTTCTTCCCTTCCAGCGGCTAATTTCTAAATGAATCTGCTCGAGATGTTTTTTTGCTTCTTCTTCGCCTGATTTAATAATTTCATCAATATTTGTAAAAGCACGTGAACTATAGCTTTCAACGGGTGGACGAATCATTACATTCGCTGCAATTTCACTGTTTAACACGATTTCATTTTGCATAATATCAATACTCTGCATGATAACATCGTAGATCGAGGTAATTTCTGCATTCCTTTTAACTCGCGATACGTCCACTGCAATCACGATGTCGGCTCCCATCTCCTTTGCTACACTCACTGGAACCCGATCTGTCACTCCACCATCGACCAGGATTCTTCCATTGGATTTTACCGGAACGAAAATACCCGGAATGGAAATGCTAGCCCTTACTGCATCAGCAATGGGGCCCTTTCTGAAGATGACTTTTTCCCCAGTAATTAAATCTGTTGCGACAATACCGATGGGGATCGATAAATCTTCTATATTTTTTCCATGGGTAAAGATTTGGATAAATTCCTTTACCTTTTTTCCCGCAATGAAGCCCATTTTGGGAATGGTAAAATCTAAAAAATACTTCCGCTTAAAGACAGTAGAGTATTTATATAGATTGTCAAAATCGATCCCGGCACCATAAAAACTTGCAACTAAAGCTCCCATACTGCTGCCGGCAATTAAATGAATGGGGATTCCAGATTCTTGTAATACTTTGATAACCCCTAGATGAGCAAACCCCCGTGCACCACCACTCCCCAGTGCCAAGCCAATTTTAGGTTGCTCCATACAATGTATCCTCCCATTATAATCTGATAAACACACAAAAAATGCATGATAAACTCATTCAATCTTATGGTCTAAATTTTCGTTCTATGAGTATATTTGATTTATATGAGGACAAGTAATTGGATGGTAAAAGACTCATTATTACCATTTTATCATTCAGGTTCCCGTCTAAACAATTCTGGCGTATTCACCTCTATTAAGGAGGAGACATGATCAAATGTTTCAATCAAAGCTCAAAACCATCTTTTTATCGGTAATGGTTACGGCCCTTGCATTATCTCTCATCTCTTTTCCCCAGGAATCATTAGAAGGATCCGTTCGCGGTCTTAATATGTGGTGGAAAATCGTGTTCCCTTCCCTCTTACCTTTTTTCATTGTTTCAGAAATGCTCATTGGCTTCGGTGTAGTTAAATTCATTGGCGTATTACTTGAACCCCTTATGAGACCGCTGTTCAAGGTTCCGGGTGTCGGTGGGTTTGTATGGGCTATGGGGTTGGCTTCAGGATTTCCGGCTGGAGCTAAGTTTACGGCACGATTAAGGGAAGATGGACAATTAACAAGAATTGAGGCAGAAAGACTCGTTTCCTTCACTAATTCATCTAATCCTCTATTTATTTTTGGTGCGGTTTCTGTTGGTTTTTTCCACAATGCTCAACTAGGAATCCTTTTGGCATTAGCCCATTATATGAGTAATATTTGTGTAGGGATCGTGATGCGGTTTTATGGAAGGGATCAATCTGTTAGATCCGATGAACGGCGTAAAAAGTTTCATTTTCGAGCAGCTTTGTCCGCTTTGCACCAAACCAGACTAAAGGACAACAGACCTATTGGGAAATTATTAGGTGATGCTGTCACTTCCTCCATCCAAACCCTATTGATGGTTGGTGGTTTTATCATTCTTTTTTCTGTCATCAATAAGCTACTTTACCACTTACATATTACTGATGCTTTAGGAAAGGTAATAGGAATTATTCTTTCTGCTATGTCATTCCCTGATATGTTAAGTGTTCCATTAATCTCGGGGATTTTTGAAATTACCTTGGGGAGCCAATTGACAAGCCTTGATCTTGATTCAACCTTATTACAAAAAGCGATCATCACGAGCTTCATTTTAGGATTTAGCGGATTAAGTGTCCAAGCTCAAGTGGCAAGTATTTTGGCACAAACCGATATCCGTTTTAAGCCTTTCTTTTTTGGCAGAATCCTTCAAGGATTTTTTGCTAGTGTGTTCACTCTGATCTTATGGAAGCCTGTATATCTCCGAATCCAAAACCATGAGCAGCCTACCAACGCTCTCCCTGTATTCGGTGATGGTGTATTATGGACGAATGATCTATTTAACAAAATAGTCGAAATCGGTCCGCAAATCACGATATTGACTCTTGCCTTTTATGTTATGATTCTTTTTTATCGATTTAACAAGCAGAATGTGAAAAAGAGCTAGGTAACCCCAAGCTCTTTTTCATTTATTCTCTTCCATATTTTTTGTGAAGTTCTGATTCTACGATTGGTGGAACCAGCCCAGAGATATTCCCGTTATATTTTGCCGCTTCTTTTACTATACTTGAGCTCAAGAAGGAATACTGATTGTTGGTCATCATAAAAAACGTCTCAAGCTGATCATTTAAATAACGGTTCATTGAGGTAATTTGCATTTCATACTCAAAGTCAGATACAGCTCTTAAACCTCTAAGAATCGCTGTTGCATTCACACTTTTAGCATAATCAACAAGTAGTCCGGAAAATTGATCCACTTCGACGTTGGGCATTTCTTTGGTTACCTCTTTTATTAAAGTAATCCGTTCCTCCACTGTAAACAGTGGATTTTTTGCTGAATTATTTAGTACAACAACATTCACTTTATCAAATACTTTTGCCCCTCGACGAATGATGTCTAGGTGACCATATGTAATAGGATCAAAACTTCCCGGACAAACAGCGATACTTGCCAAACTTACTCCTCCTTATTCTCCAACGACTTTTGATAAATCGTAATACTAATTATTCCATAATTCTCATGTTTAACTTGAGAAAATCCACCAACCTTTTGAGGTAATGATACGTCAAAACTATGTTCACAGACAACTAATCCATTCCATTTAAGCAAATCCTGCTGACTCATTTTCTCCATAAGCGAAACGAGCTGCTGTTTTTTATAAGGAGGATCTAAAAAAATCATATCAAATTGGATTTCACGTTTGATTAATGCTTTTAACGCTCTGTCAGCATCGTTTCGGTAAACTTCTGTTTTCTCTTCCATCCGACAGCTCTTTATATTTTCATGAATAACTTGAATGGCTTTGGGTTCGCGATCCACAAAAATCACTTTATCCAACCCTCTGCTAAGTCCTTCTAAACCTAAGCCCCCACTGCCTGCAAACAAATCCAGCCCAATTCCCCCATCAAAATAGGGACCTATCATATTAAATACTGCTTCTTTCACTTTATCTGTTGTTGGCCTGGTTGTATTTCCCGGTACCGCTTTTAGAGGTCTTCCCTTACAAATGCCTGAAACCACTCTCACGAATTAATCACCACATTTAGAAATATTTCATTATACATCCTACCATAATTATTGAAAACCAGACAAATCACATATCATTTTATTATTATTCAAAAAAATTATTTGAGGCGGAATTTTTTAAAATGACGTATAAGCTTGTTTGTTGTGGGGATAATGTTACTAACAACATCAATTCGAGGATGTTGTTGCCAACCGCGGAGAAGACTTACGTTTCCCCATAAGTTCTTCCTCCGGTTTCTCCTCTCCCTTTGCCTTCTATCCTGTTAAAGGATTTAGAAGGACCCTGCAGGTGACTGCAGGGTTTTTTTTTGAATATATTCTGTTTAATCAGGGTATAAGATCAACCCTATTCTTAAACATTAGCCTTTGAATAAAAAAACGAGGGTGAATCTCCCTCGTTTAGATGCCCATTTTATAGTCGTACTCTTTTGCTTTATCCGGTGCAGAATTCTCAAATTCCATTTTTAAGAATGGTTTATAGGAGGGTTCTACTCTTTTTACATACGAAAAGGATTTCAATTTTTCGATAATTTCTTCTACCTCGTCTTGATTACAATATAAAAATACATATTTTAATTTTTTGGAGACATAGTGTACATTCCCAAACCGTCTTAACATTTTCGCTTGTTTTAAGGAATATAGCCAAACAACTAATCCTTGTCTTTGAACAAACATCATTTTTTCCCCTTCGATTATACGTTCATTTTTAAATAAGTCTAGCATAGAAAAACCATCTATTTCAATTATAT
>NZ_JBALNY010000203.1:0-343 GCF_036962145.1 Bacillus sp. JJ1764
TATTGAACTAACCTGCCCTGTAACAATAAAAAAATGCGATCCTATTAATAAGAATCGCCACACTATGAACACTTATTCAAGTGATTAGAAATTATTCTTTAAAAGATAACCCTTTTTCCTTCAAAGCAGACCTTAGTTTCGGTAAAGAGGCTGGACCTATACCGTGAAATTTCATAATGTCTTTTTCACTATATGATGATAACTTTTGTAAAGTAGTTAAACCATTGTTCTCCAACGCTCGTCTTGCTGGTGCCGAAAGCAATGCAAGAAATCCATTTTCAGGCTTGCGTTCCTGCTCACAAATGGGACAGGTTGGACATTCACTACTTTTATAATATTTATG
>NZ_JBALNY010000203.1:362-4130 GCF_036962145.1 Bacillus sp. JJ1764
TATGAAATTTTTATATTATTAATTCAAGGAGACAGACCTGATTTCCTTCTATAATTTAAGCAGCCCATTACTTCAATAAGCCGTTAGTGGAACAAAAAAGCCGACTGTCCTTATCAAACAATCGCACCCGTTAGTGTAAGTGCATTGTTTCACAATCTTTTTGTCAGAATGGAGCAATTCATCTTAACTATCAGTATCTTTTAAAGTAATTTCAAGAGTATCACCTTCAAGTTCTAACTCTAAATGATTATCCCAATTTAAAAATTCATCACAAGTAATTAATAACTTATTCTTAGACCAACCATGAAACATAATAGTGTCCATTTTAAATGGACTTTTCACTGGTTTCGTATCTTTTATTGATGATTCAATTTTTTCAATGTGATAATAATCCGCTATTATGAAATCCCCTGATGGTGTTACTGTTAAACAATGATATTGTGGCTCAGATTCATATTCCATTAATTCACCGCTATCACAATCAACTTGAAATACATAGTCGGAAGTAATAACAAGAACTGTTTTATATTTCATTGATACTGCAACACCCCGTGGAGAACCTCTAAACTCACCGCACCACTCATAAAAATCTTCGTCTTCAAATTTTACCCAAGTCCAATTGGGAGAATTCCATAGACTTTTTATGTCATAAATTCTCTCCTTGTACTGTCCCGGAAAAGGTTGATTAATTATTTCTGCTTTAGCTATCACTTGTTTTGTCCTCCAAAAAGGGTATCTAATAGATATTCAATATAGTAATAACAAATCCTTCTTGAAGTAACCCAATAAAGAAAAAAATNNGGTTAATGAGTTTGTCCTGTTCGCTTGCAGGCTTTGGACTCTTTCATTCTACCAAGAGGTTATTTTTTTGTTCAAACCTCATTTTCATTCATTACAGGAATGCTGCCCCATTAGTTCAATAACAAAAATAGACCGCCGCAGCGATCATTCTTGAGCTCAAGCCCCCGTTACTTTAAGTGTAATTTTTCACAAATGGTTCATTAAAAAGGCTGTTTAATCAAGATTAAACAGCCTTTGATTTATTTATTATGATTTTGAAAAGAATGGACTGATAAATATTTTTTCTGTTTGAATATGACTAAGAAAGATATACAAAGGAAAAAGGATGCTAGACAAAACACTGTCACGATGTTAAAGGAATCTGCGATGAGTCCCATCATCATTGTTGAAATCCCAAATGTGATCATAATGAGTGTGCTTTGCGCAGCATAGACCTTCGCTAAAAGTTGGTCTCGGATCATGCTTTGGATTAGTGTATGGATCGAAATGTTAGTGAACTCCTGGAAGAATCCATTGATTCCGATTAAGATCAGCGCGACCGCCGGAATCTGATTAAATCCGAATAAAGCGGTTGTCACGAAGACCACAAAGCCTCCCGTCAAGACGTTTCTTGCCAACCCCTTGTCGTTCAAAGTGTCAGATTTCCGATACGCATAAATCCCCGCAAGAAACAAGCCGACTAACAAAGAAGTATTGATAAACCCCCACCAGCCTGTATCCACCTTTAATCGTTGCAACATAAACGGGTAAAGGATAGCAGAGACCCATACCGTGTTGGCAATGGCGTTCAAAATGATGAATAAATGGACAGTTCTAAAACTCTTATTTTGTACGATGATTTTCCAGCCCTCAATCAAAGAATCCAGTTTGTTCTGGGGATAATCGGATTTTTCCTTTTGTCCGAAATCACTCGTCAAAAACATCATAAATGTCGAAAGCACATAAAGAATCCCTGTTAAAATAAACAATCCTATCGGTTCTAGTATATCCGCCAATACTCCGCCCATTGCCCAGCCACTCAGCTGGATAAATTGGTTGATAGACGACATCAGACTATTGGCTTTTGATAACTGATCCGGTGGAACCAAAGAGGGAATCAATGCGCTGCTAGCTGGAAGGGCAAATCCATCCAGAAATGAAAGCAGGAACACCCAGAGAAATATAAGCAGCAGCGAAGAGTTTGACAAATAAAACCAGCAATAGCATGTCAATATTGATAAAATCAATGTTTTACCTAATTGGGAATAGGACAAAATGGCTTTCAATCTCCATTTATCAATAATGATAGGGGCTATTGCTCCACTCAAACTCCCCGATATCATTTTGGTCAACGGAACCAGAGACACATAAAAGGCTGAATGTGTAACACCATATACAATCGAAATAAGAGCGATGATATAGAAAACATCACCCGCATCAGCAAATGATTGTCCTATGGTAAGAAATCGGAATGATTTGTTTTTCAATGTAACGTCCCCTCTTATTCAATTGGGAAAATAATTTTATAAAAGGGTAATGATTACATTGGCCGCACTCCTTAAAGGTATTGTTTAATACTGTATATATATTCTTGAACGTACTGAAATTTCCTTAAGCATCAATGGATGCCTCAATATCTTATTTAACTACTAACCTGCCAGTTTGTTAAATAAGGAAAACGCTGCAGAAGCAGTATTCATTTGTTGAACTCTACCACCCAATGTTTAGTAATAGCTTTATTATGGACCCAAAATCAATGTTCCCCAAATATGATATATAGGCGGGAAAAATAGAATGACAATTGCTAAATTAGCGTGAAATCCAATTTTTCCTACAATTCCAGTTAAAGAACTTTCTGCTGTTGTTTTTATACCTCTCCCCAGAAAACTTACAATTAAACCTAAAATACTTAGTCCATAAAAGATTATATACTCTGAATCAAATATAGACATTTCAGAGAAATAAAAAAAGATAGCAAGTAACAAAAGGAAAAAAGATAACCACTTGTATATCTTCCTAAGTGCATTTTCCAAAAAATCTACTCCTCTCTCTTAAATAAATTATACCATAAAAAACCATTTCCCCTTGAATTAACCTTCTTCGTTAGTGCAATAAAAAAAGCTGTCTCAATGACAGCTTCCGCTCTTAAACTCAAGCACCCGTTAATTTAAGTACAATCTTTCACAAACTTAATATAATAATAAGATTGTAAATTCTTTCTTATAATCGCTTTGTTACAAAAGCTCCAAAACCAATTATAATGTATAAAACCATCAAGCAAACGATTAACATACCCGTTTCAATTAAGTAGACACCCATTGAGTATAAAATTAATAAAGCAGCTCCACTACCAAAAAGTACAACATAAAGTACAATTAACAAATAACGTTTCATCAGTATTACACTTCGTTCATCAAACTCCGGAACATTTCCATTTCTCTTTTTATTCCACATAGAAAAAAATAAAAAGATGATTATACCTAAGATTGAACCTATTGCCATTGGAATAGTCAAATCATAGTTGTATTCACCAGTTTCTTTCCCAATAATATAAATTCCTAAATAACCACCTATCCCTACACATCCAATTATAAAGGCAGAAATAAGTATAAATATGATTTTATTATTCACCATCATCACCCTTTGATCTTTCTAAATAAAACAATTCCTCAATTGGTACATCAAAATATTCTATTAATTTTAAAGCCAACTCTAGACTGGGATTATATTTATTCTTCTCAATCGCATTCACCGTTTGACGTGTAATTTGTAAATCTTCAGCCATTTTCACCTGTGTTATACCCTTTTTTATTCTTATATCCCGGATATGATTTATTACTTTCATTAATAACCCTCCAAAGTAAGGAGTAAAGATATCTTTACATTGATTATAAAAAATAACAACTGAATGTAAAGATATATTTACACTCAGTTGCTTTCTGTTTATTGTCCTAACCTGCCCCGTTTCTTCAATAAAGAAAAAAATTG
>NZ_JBALNY010000203.1:4173-8205 GCF_036962145.1 Bacillus sp. JJ1764
GATCATTCTTGAGCTCAAGCACCCGTTAGCTTAACAAGGACTAGTTAAAAGATAAATATTCTAACAATAATTTTCTTGTCTTTTCATTGTTCATATATTCATCGTAAAACGTTGGATAATTAGAGATGTTTTCTTCTAAAAACCGATATTGTCCAAAAATGTCAAAGAAGGATAATTTAAGCCAATCTATTTGACCTCGTGGGATTTTGCTTTGGCTTCCCCTAAGAACGTAACTTAAACATCCATATATATTCATCCAATAAGTGTTTAAATCAGCGTTTAAACAATCTTCTTTCGAAAATTTCCTTTTGAAGTCCTTTTGCATCTTAGCTGTATCTTTAGAAGGAAAAGGATTCATTAAAATTTGTTGCATAGAATTCAATTCTTCAAAAATTAGCGTTTTATCTATATCAAACACCACCAATTGTTGGTTTGAAATAAAGTTTGATCAAAATGGGCTTAAAAAGCTTGATTCAGTAAAAAATATCGGAACCTGCTTTTGAAAAAAGATTGATCAAAACAGGCTCTCAACATATTTGGTTCCGTAGAATTTTTATAAAAAAGTTTGATCATTTTCTTTTTGGGTTATTCAACTAAAGCACCCTGGTTGAAGAAGAATATTTACTAATTCAGATTAAAAATTACTTCCCTACAGAAGGCCCAAGTTAAAAAAGATTACAAACACTAATGCAGTAAAAATAAATGCTAACAATGCAGTTTTAAAAGTGCTCTTCTTTCTTACGCTATCACCGTAAAATGAATCATCTTTCTCCATAAGTGCTCCTAAAATCAGATAAAGTATTGGCGATACTGGCACGAATATAAATACCAATCTCACAATAATGGATGAAATCAAAAGAGCCTCTGCGATTCCTCCACATACACCTAAAAATACATAATCTGAATTTGACCTCATCAGTCTATTTCTTTTCATCATTTTTACCTCATTTAAAAGTTTTTTGGAGTTTGATCCGTTTGCCATTTGATTTTCTTAGTTAAGTTCTACAATAAATATTCTCATACCTTTAATTTAAAGTCGGGTTATTTTATTCAACAATCTGGCCCGATTGCTGAACAACTCTATTGTTACTAAACAATTCTCTAATACACCTTTTGGTTCACTATAAGAATACCCCTTTGGATAACCATATCTAAAGGGGTAAAGCTTCGCACCTTTATTTCAAAACTACAGTTCCTCTTTCACCGCTATATTAGCAAAAATAAAAGAATCTATTTTGAAAAAAAGATTGTTCTCTGATGACTGGACTTCCTAATAGAAAATACATTAGAAGCAATATGATAATGCACCTATGATTAAGCTAATCCAAGCAAAAAATACTATTTTCTTTTATTATTGGATACAGGACAACCGATGATGTTAAACCAAACTTTGAACGAACAATCTTACTACACACTTTTTTTGTATTTACCCCACACTATCATCTGCTAGTACTACTATTTTTTATAACCAAATCAGCCGTTTCCCTTGGATGGCTAAGAGGGAAATGATGACCATATGGAACAATATCAACCTTACCAAGATGCAATGGAGCAAAATAGCTTCTATCATGATCTCCCCAAATAATATGAAGATTATACCTTTGTACTTTATTAAAATCACCCTGATAGTCTTTCAATAGAAAACTGTTAAGCTGAACCGTTGTATTTAAAATTCTTGGCGAAGTAAAGCTCCTACTTACTTTGGCAATATAATGTTCCGGAATGCTCTCCGTACTTTCAAACAGACCATTACCTAATAAATATCGCTCTATCAAATTAGCAGTTGCCAATTTCAACGCCCATTTGTTCATAAATTGAGGAGCATTAAACGAGTTAGAATTTCTTTTTGCAACAGGTGGCTGAAGTAAAGTAATAGTATTCTTCGTATCAATGTACTCTTGTACTAATGCTTCCAGAAGAATTACCGCACCGAAGGAATGGCCAATCAAATGTGCACCATTAGTAGCTTCCCCCATTAACTCTTTCACTACATTCAAATAGAGATCCAGAAGGTTTTTCTCTCGTTTAAAAGGGGAACGTCCTAACCCTGGAAGATCCAGGATCCATACCGGTTGACCAGTTTTTTCATGAAGCTCTAGTCCTAAAGGAAATAAATCCTCTCCATCGCTCAATAAACCGTGTAATAAAATAAACGGCTTACCCTCTCCTTGTATTTGATAAATGACAGTGTTTCCGATTAATGTTCGTTCAAATGCATGATTATGCTGGTCATTTTGATACATCAAGCGATAATCCAAATCCGCTACGACGGCTGGGAAAAATTTCATTACACTCGTCTTCTTAAACCAATCCCCTCCCATGATTTTTTTCGATAAATCATTTGAAAACTTCCTATTTGTAATAAAGTTCAGTCCATCCGATGGAATTTGTGTTATTTTACTTACCCCACTTTTCATAAGTGCCTTCATGAAAGGAATTGGTACAGAGATTTTAGGTGCTACCATATTCATACTTTCTGACATAACTCCTAATAATTCAAACATATTTGGATCAAGCTGTTTGTCTTGAACAAGTGTATATGTTTGAATAGACGGTTGCTCCTGCTTAAAAACCTGCACAATAAACTTCGCTAGCTCATCGTTTGAAATAAGTGGTAATCTATACCCCTTACCTCCAGGAACAACTGGCATTAGCCCTCTTCGCATACTCGTCACAAGCAAGCCTAAGCCTGCTACTTGCTCCGTACTCCCTGTTTTACTACTGCCGACTACAGTTGGTGGATTAATCACAGAAAGCGGATAGCCTATTTCAGATGCCTGCTGACGAATATAAAGATCTGCTAAAAATTTTGTTCTTTCATATGAATTTTTTATTTTCAAATAATCGTTGCCTTCCTTAAACACATCAATCGTAACCATGCTACTTTTATCATCCAAGGGGCTCATATAACCTACTATATGAATAAATTGCTGCAAGCCCTTCAATTGATGAATACTTTTAGCTAATTCACCGATATGCTTGGCACCGTTTAAAAATACAGAAACTGCCTCTTTCTCTGTCGCTTTAATATCCATTGGTCCACCCGCGTGAATAATCACATCCGTTTTTAATACCCTATCCTTATCTTCATCACTTAAACCTAAATNNTCACCTTCAATAAAGTGCATGGCTGCCTCATTTAAAATACCTTTTTCTTGAAAAATGCGTGTTGCCTTACTTTTTGACCTAACTAAAAGAAAAATCATAACTTCCTCTTTAGTTAATTCCTCCACTAATTGCCTCCCAATAAAGCCTGTTCCACCAGTTAAAAATATTGTCCTCATATCCGCGCTCCTTTTTAGTACTACACAGTACTAATTCGATGTAAAAAAAATGCTTCTCTTATCGAAGCAAGTTAAAAAGATGGTTTGCTGTTTGCTTGATAACAGTTGCATCCTTCAATGTTTCTGAAATAAATAGCGCTCCTTCAAGATTCGTTATAAAAAGTGCCGCTACCTCGTCAATATTAATCGTATTTCTAAACTCCCCTTTTTCTACTCCTTGTTTTAGTAATAGAGAGACTTTCGTTTGTAATCCTGTAAAAAAGAGACCTATTTTTTCTTTTATGTGCGTGGCTTGTGCAGGGCTTTGAATATAAAGAGTAATAAATGGACAGCCACCCTTATACTCCCTTGACTGAACTCCCTGTGATAAATGCTTTAAAAACAGCTGGACACGATCTTCAACTAATAATTGGTTCTGAGAAAGTATTTCATCAATGGCACGCTGATACGTTTCAATCCAATAATCAACGACCCCTTCTAACAATTCTTCCTTATTAGAAAAGTGATAATACACATTAGATTTTGATACTTTGCTTACACGCACTAATTCATCCATACTTGTATAAGCAAACCCTTTTTCTAAAAATAATGTTGCCGCCACTTCAATCACACGTTTTTGATTCATTAATTTTACCTTTGTCATAACTAGAACTATATAGTACTAGTTTGAAAGTTGCAAGTATTAACTATTTCTTTTTCTATGGGACATAGAAACACCCCTTTAGATAATCATATCCAAAGGGGTAAA
>NZ_JBALNY010000203.1:8340-8898 GCF_036962145.1 Bacillus sp. JJ1764
TCCTTTTTGGATCAACGCACCCGTTTGTTGAAGAAGCATTAGATTTTGGAAATCCTATACCCCTTTATTACATATCCTAAGAAAATTGCAATAACTATTG
This sequence comes from Bacillus sp. JJ1764, assembly GCF_036962145.1. Classification (NCBI taxonomy): domain Bacteria; kingdom Bacillati; phylum Bacillota; class Bacilli; order Caryophanales; family Bacillaceae; genus Bacillus; species Bacillus sp. JJ1764. Next base: position 8,441 of record NZ_JBALNY010000203.1, read on the forward strand.
AAAGCCAATGGAGAAAGCCAATCATTAGTGAAAGCAGACCTACTCCTAAGTCATCACTTTTATAGGGATTTGTAAAAATTTTGTACCAAATTGGCGAAAGTAACATTTGATATACCAAATATGGAATAACGGGAATTAAAAAGAATATATACCATCGTCCCAATTCAACTTTTGAATTTATATAGGCATACGGCAGAATTAATAATATTGCTATACCTAATGTAGTATAAATATTTATCAAGTTCTCATTCTTGTACAGAGAGTCCATCCAAAATGTGCCTATTATGGTGTATAAAATGAAAAAAATATTAACCCAAACAATTGCGTTCCAATCCACTTTACTCTTTATCATAACCCCAACTGCCCCCCACAACTTATTCACCTCATTATTAGTAAGTATTATCTAATATTCTTGTTAAATAGGTTATACTCCTTCTTTTACTCCCTCAATTTAATAC
>NZ_JBALNY010000204.1:0-6998 GCF_036962145.1 Bacillus sp. JJ1764
ATTCATATTGGAATGCACATTTCAAGTCGTTGGTATTGGTCTAATAAGGACAGACGAAAGGTGAGCCAACATCCCCTGTAAGCCCACCCTGTCTATTTCTAATGCTTCTTCATTTAGTTTTACGCCATTAATTCCTTCATCTCCAAAAATATGAATCAAGTTCAAGTTATTCTCTTCACAATATGCTTTAATTTCATCTTCTTGATATTTCAAGCTATATCCATCTCTTGCCTGCCCTTGAGTTGAGACTCGTATATACCCAACAACGTTCAGCTTTTCACCCTCCCGTTACATAAATTGTAATTTTCGTAACGTATTTAAACGAATAGCGAGTATTATACGACCGTCCCTAGTAATATTACAACCAAAACTTTAAAGCCAAGGCAATTTAAGAACACTCTTTCACATTATCCATTGTTTATCGCTATAAGCATTGTCATTCTCGTTAGTTTGTTAGTTAGTCAAAGTCATTAGTACCCCTGCCATATAAAATGTCATCTCGCCAAATTCTCACACTTTTCTTCATAGCCCAGTATAGGAATTAAACTCCATGATGGTACTACCATCATGGGCTCTCGATTCTCAAACAAATCATTGTTATTATCTCTTCCCTTTTTATACATGACTAGTGTGTCTATATTTAATCAAATATTAACCATTTATTTAATAATCAAAAAACCTTGAAAGGCATGAGCCAATCAAGGTCAGAAATAGTGATTTATAATCTTCAATTTCTTTCTTTACCAAATCCAATAATAAATAACCAGATTTAACTAAGTGCTACAGAAAAAGCAGATTCAAGCATAGTATCAAAATCGCAAAAAGTTTCCATATGCTCACCTGAAGGCTTATCTAGTTCGACAAAACTTTTTTTAGAAACATTATAACAATACCAAGCTATATCTGAATCTCCAAAAAAAATTAGCTCATCTTCGTCTTTAATTGACTCCCATGTTTCATTGGCATCAAAAAAACTATCCACCTGATTTATTGGCTTAGAATCCAAAAAATTTTGGTCAATCCCATATATTTTAAGTCCATTAAATTCAATTCCATTAACTGTTTGTAAAAATTCATAGTATTGTTGTGGCAGTATATCTTCACCAAATTTTTCTACTACAGATTTACGAAATCCTGATAACTCGTTTTCATTGGTAGGTAAATTGAGTTTTCGATTTCGTTTTTCTCTTATTTTGGAAATCTGACTAACTTGCTCTCTCCACATATAATAACCACCTTTTAAATATTATTTATTCCTTTTTAGGAGGATAAATGTCTCCTTCTGGAATAGGAAAATCTACTATCTTACTGTCCCCAGGTTTCATACCCTTTGTTAATGAATTTTGCTCATTTGTAATAACCTTGTGATATGGATGGTTTTTTATTAGAACTAAGTTTTCCACTTCATTAGTACCACCTTGATCCAAAGGGATTTTATGATGGACTTGCCAACCGTCAGGAACTAGTCCGTATTCCATCATATCTTCAATATCATTATCTGAAATTCCAGCTTTTTTTAATTCTTTTATTTTTTCAGGATTATCAGCCATAGATTTCATCAAGTCTTTCCTGACCATATTAAAATCCTTTCGCAATTGAGCTGTGTAATTGGGATTTCTTTTATTAAACGTGACCTTTTCTGTTTTAACATTAGGAAGTTTGACTTCCTCACCTTTTAATTTACCAACAAAATCAGGACGACTATCCGTCGTTGCCACTTTACCCGTACCCTTAGACCCCTCAATATTGATCCCATCAATCTTACGTATCAAATCCCTTATCGAGTTCTCAACCCCATGGCTGTTTTCAACAGGAATTTTCACCTTTTCACCTGTTGACGTCACCACAAGTCTTTTGGGCGAAGGGATTGTGTTTTTAACACCCGTCATGATGGTGTCGGCTAGTTTCCCTGCCTCTATTATATCCTTTGCAAGCTTATTTTTCACAACATGAGCCGCATCTTTTATTGCGGCAGAGGCGCTTTTCAAACGTGACACTGAATGCTGGCCAGCGGTTTTAATCATGTTGTCTATGTGATTGACACCCTGGCGGAAACCAGCATTTACACCCGTCTTCAATCCTAACTGACTGGTTGTTTCTCCCACACGGGCGAGCCGGGCCGTGCTGCTGAATTTCGCCAGGCCGCTCACACCCGGAACAATGTCCAAAGGTGCCAATACACCGCGGAACCACCGTTCTCCTGTCCCCAGTTCCCTGCCTGATACCCAATCCTTGCCCGATACGGCGGAACCCAATTCTGCCGCACCATATAAAGCTCCTAAAGCTATGCCTGCTGGAGGACAGATTAGGGTCGCTCCGACAATCACAACTAACGCTCCTACTTGCACCCAAAATTCCTTGTTTTCCTGTTGGTTGCGGATCGATTCATATTGGAATGCACGAGTGTTTAGGGCTGCTTGCTGGTATTCTTCTTGAGTGAAATCTTGGTCGGGGTTCAGTTCCTTCCACGCGTCATATTCCAGGTTCATTTGTCCGGCATAAAAATTATCCGCATTAAACAAATCATCGATGCTTACTTCCGTCTTCGGGACCTCGAAAGACTGCGAGGCACCATAGCCGCCATAGACGAACTGAGTTTCCGTTGCCCCAATCCGGTTTTTGGTGGTGTAGTTGGAAATCGTTAAGTTCCGCATTGCTTCCACAAACGCATCCATATATTCAAAGACTTGTTTAGTAATGGTCCGGTCAGCCACATTCTCAACCTTCCTAGAAAAATATTAACAATCTGGCACAAAAAAAAGCACCTAACGTAGAGGTTCAGGTGTCCTTACTGAACAGGCCCCATAAAGTGAGTGATGATATATCCCTTTAAATTTGACCTTCTTTAAGTTCTCTAGTACCTCAGCACCACCTAATCCTAACAGAGCTCCACTTTTTTGACGACTTAAATAAAATTGAATAATATAAAAGTGACAGTTCTAAAAATTCTTGGAGGAATTCATATTGAATACCCAATTACAGCATAAATGGAACTTAAATATGATGGAGGCCATTGAATTACAGCGAAACTTAGCTCAAAGAATCATTACCGAAGATAGGCTTGACCCAATCCTTCATGTCGCGGGAATAGATGTTGCTTATAGCAAAAATACCGACACTGTAATTGCAGGGATTGTCATTTTAGAATTTGATTCATTAAAAGTAGTGGAATCTGTTGTCTTTGAAGATACAGTTAGGTTCCCGTATATCCCAGGTTTATTTTCGTTCCGAGAGCTTCCTCCGATTATTAAGGCATTTGAAGAGATTAAGACCATGCCTCAATTAATTGTTTGCGATGGACAGGGAATCGCCCACCCTAGAAGGTTTGGATTAGCTTGCCATTTGGGGGTCCTATATGATATACCTACCATCGGGTGTGGAAAAACTAAGTTGATAGGCAATTTTACAGAACCCGATTCATATAGGGGTGCCTCCTCTCCATTAGTAGACAACCATGAAATCATAGGCAATGTATTAAGAACGCAGAAGAATATTAATCCCATATTTGTTTCCATCGGCCATCGTATATCCTTAACTACCTCCTGCGAATTGATACTCAAACTCTCACCAAATTTCCGGTTGCCTGAAACGACTCGGCAAGCTGATCAGCTGGTGAAAAAAACCATGTCATTTCACAACCATTAATTTTGCAAATAAAAAAGATGGGCGAAAATCGTCCATCTTAGTCTGTAAAGAGCCATAATAAACCCTATCAATCCTTATATCCTAAAGTAGTTTCCCGCCTCGTATCATAATAGAAAAAGGTATCTTTCTGAACCGATTTACTCTCAAAGATTCTGTTAACAATTATTGCTTTATCATATAAAGGCTTCCTTAACTAGTTATTCTGTCACAAATAACAGGAAAGTTTGTCAATTATTATCCATGTCTCTATCTCTTTATATCATCCTACTCCACAGTTTTCCAAAAGGTTCTTATCAAGCTGTTCGCTTTGTATTTCTTATAACAATTCTTTAAGCTTCCAAATCATATTTAGTAATCATTTCCTTCTCAAAAGCAGTTGGCTCTTGTTTTACTTTAATTAAGTTTCCGTTTTCATCCCACTCTCTAGAATGTAATCTAAACCCATATTTGTAATCTATAACGGATTTTATTTTACCGCTATCAAACCATGAAATACTTCTACCTGTTATTGTTCCTTTTTCCATGTATTTATGTTCTCTAACCTTACCATTTTGATAAAATTCCACTGTTACTCCATGCGGAATACCATTCTCATAAAAACTGTAATATGCTAATGTATCATTTGGATTTTTCTCGTATAATATTCCGGTTATAGCTGCTCCGCCTTCTTCCATTGGCTTATCGAAAACTTGATCCCCATATTGACCTGAATAACAGATATCATCTGTAAACTCAATTCCTAAATTTACAACTTCTTCCTTTGTCATAATATTTAAATCATTAATATTTAACTTTTCCAATTCAACCACTCCTACAACTAGCTAGATACAATAAAAAAGTCTTGAAGAATATAAGAACAGTGTGGACACATTGGAAATGGATCACCTAATGGTTTAACTGTCCCTCCAGATTTAACAACATACCCTATTATATCTTCTGGATTTGCCCCATCAAGTAATGCTTTATTTATTGCATAAACCTCTGCATGTGATCCAGCTCCATGTGTCTTAATATACCCTTCCCTTATATCTTTTGGCATATTTTTAATTTTTGATTCTATTAAAGGGTGCAACTCCGGCGGAAGTCCCCCATCCATATTATTAATTGCCGTATAAATTTTTCCTGTTTTTTTGTTATAAACACCAGATACCGCCGCCCCTAATTCTCTTTTGGTGAGACCAAGGTTTTTGAGAACGGACGCCTCTTCATTTACATGTTTAACTAATTTCTCTAGTTCTCCCCTCGTAAATCCTCGGCTAATTAATAAATCATCCAATTCAGTAATCTGACTTTTACCCGTACCTTTAGACCCCTCAATATTGATCCCATCAATCTTACGAATCAAATCCCTTATCGAGTTCTCAACCCCATGGCTGTTTTCAACAGGCATTTTCACCTTTTCACCTGTTGACGTCACCACAAGTCTTTTGGGCGATGGGATTGTGTTTTTAACACCCGTCATGATGGTGTCGGCTAGTTTTCCTGTCTCTATTATATCCGTTGCCAGCTTATTTTTTACAACCTTAGCCGCATCTTTTATTGACCGTCTCTAGTAAAAATACAACCCAAAGTTTTTTAATCCAAATCAGTAAAAGAACACCCTTTCACGTTACCCATTGTTTATCACCACGAGCTTGCACAATCTCGTTAGTTTATTGTCAATGCCATGTCATAGGTCCTCTACCATAAAATGTCATCTCGCCCGTTTATCTTACATTTCATGCTATCCAAGTATTAAAGCATAATGCTTTGATGGTACAACCATAATAAGAGTTAGGAATTTTCAATAGCATTTTTTATGTAGTCCAAAGCATAAAAAACATAAATTCCTAACAAAAAAAAGCACTTGTCGCCTATGTAGACAATCAAGTGCTTTAAATTCTATTGTACCCCTTTTAAAAAGTTCATAATATCATCTTTTTTTAGCGAAGTATTACTATCCTTTAAATAATTAATGAACTCTTTAACCACTACCTTATTTTTTTGTTTTATCCTATAAAAACCATCTAGAAACTGCTGTAATATACTATCGTCTACATTTTCTATTGGTGCAGGTAAATATTCTTCATTATCAAACTGATAAGCTTTCCAATTAGTAAAAGATATTGCATCTACAATGCAACCCCAAACTAATTCTTTTAATGGTTCTTTCTCATCTTGCATTTGCATAAATAGCCCCGTAAATTCTGTCCCATCATCTAATAGGTAATAGATTTCATCTCCAGAATATCGCTTATTTTCTAACCATTCCCAGCAAGCTTTCATAGCGCTATTTATATCTTTATATGCTGAAGAAGAAATCAACAAATCAACAACTGTTTCACTTAACCCTAACAAAAATGCAACTTGTCTATCTGATTCTAATTTCTCAATTGTATCTAACATAATATCCCTCATTTACTCAACTAATTTTCCATTTCTTAATATAAAACTTTCCTTTCCAGAAACCCTTATACCTTCTTTGACCTCAGTTGTAACTTTAATTGTCAAATTAGGATATTTTTTAGTTAACTGCATAAATATCCCGGCTTCTTTATTCGGATTTGTCATACCTTGCGTACATATTGAGCATACACCTCTTGGGTTTGACTGATGTATTACAAGAGTTCCTTCCACATCATTTGGATTAACCCCTAATTTTTTGAACGCCGTATCAAATTCATTAATAACTCCTTCTTCAGCATGCTTCATAAATTGTATATGTCGTGGATTAGTTCCATCATATGGAGCTCTTATTTCTCTATTAGGCATTATATCATCTAAATCAGGCAATCCAGCTTCTCTACGAACTTTTATTGAACTCCCTTCAAAAATCTCCCCTTCTAGTCCTGGTATGTCCGTTTTTCCAACAGCTATAGTATGAGTCTCAGGTACATTTAGTTTTTGACGTAAAACATCTAATTCTGTTTTTCCAAGTTCTATTTTACTTAAATCTTCACCCGTACCCTTAGAACCCTCAATATTGATCCCATCAATCTTACGAATCAAATCCCTTATCGAGTTCTCAACCCCATGGCTGTTTTCAACAGGCATATACACCTTTTCACCTGTTGACGTCACCACAAGTCTTTTGGGCGATGGGATTGTGTTTTTAACACCCGTCATGATGGTGTCGGCTAGTTTTCCTGTCTCTATTATATCCTTTGCCAGCTTATTTTTCACAACATGAGCCGCATCTTTTATTGCGGCAGAGGCGCTTTTCAAACGTGTCACTGAGTGCTGGCCAGCGGTTTTAATCATGTTGTCTATATGATTGACACCCTGGCGGAAACCGGCATTTACGCCCGTCTTCAAGCCTAACTGACTGGCTGTTTCTCCCACGCGGGCGAGCCGGGCCGTGCTGCTGAATTTCG
>NZ_JBALNY010000205.1:0-844 GCF_036962145.1 Bacillus sp. JJ1764
GGTTGTGGAGCAATCATATGAAATAAAATCAGTAAGCCAAAAAAGATAAAAATAACTAATGTAGAAAGCTTGATTATCCCAAACAGCGATTCAATTTTTCCAAAGTTACTCACACCTAACAAATTGATGGCAAAGGCAGCTACAACATAACCTACTGTAAACATCCATAATGGAACATGCGGAAGCCAATATTGTGTAAACGTGCCTAATGCGACGGCCTCACTAGACATAATAAAAATTCCCGCTAGCCAGTAGATCCATCCAGAAAGGAAACCCATTGATCTCCCGTAAGCTTTTTTGGCGTAGGTACGAAATGATCCGGGCTGAGGGTCAGCTACTGTCATTTCAGCAATGGCACTAAAGACAAAATAGGCAGTGATTCCAGCAATCACATAGTTGATTAAAATTGCAGGTCCGGCCGTTTTGATGGATAATCCTGTTCCTAGAAAAAAGCCGGCGCCAATTACTGAACCTATACCAATTAAAGACAGCTGCCACCAAGCGAGATCGCCTTTTTCTCCTTTTTCCTCATTATCAGATTCCTTATGGCTTACCGTTTGCTTAAAGGTAAGATCTTGTTCCATTTAAGTATCTCCTTTCAAAATCCTATTTCCATTACTATTCCCACAAAATTTGGATTGATTTAAAGGAAAATTTGCCTCTGTAATAAACTGTCTTGGAAGAGTTGGAATGGTAGGATCTCTATCAACCAATAAATCGAGAGAACAAAATGGTAAATTTAAAAGAGATAAGGAAAAGGTTAATACTCTAAAAAATGAAGGATAATATCTAGGAGAAGATTTCTTGAGGTATTTCTTTTTTAAAAAATTAGGCTGTGTTAAAG
>NZ_JBALNY010000205.1:993-7145 GCF_036962145.1 Bacillus sp. JJ1764
AGTTTACCGAAATTCTTTTATTTTCTTTTAAAACAGTGGGATTATTTTCAAATAGATTAATTTTTCGAAAAATATTGCTTTTTCACAAAAAAGATTATATTATTTCAATATGAAATTATTTATTATCTTTTTTTTCGGAAAATTTGATTATTATGCCAGGAGGTTCCTATATGGATTTATTTAGAAAAAAGTCAATTCAATCTCTTATTCAAGAGGTTGAAAAAAAAGACGTAACATTAAAAAAGGATTTGGGAGCTTTTGATCTCTCCATGCTGGGGATCGGAGCTATTATTGGAACAGGAATATTCGTACTTACTGGTGTAGCTGCCGCAGAACATGCTGGACCGGCGCTTATACTTTCATTTGTATTATCTGGTCTAGCCTGTGTATTCGCAGCACTATGTTATGCAGAATTTGCTTCAACTGTACCGGTTTCGGGGAGCGCATATACTTACAGCTATGCAACATTCGGTGAATTAATTGCCTGGATCTTAGGATGGGATTTAATCCTTGAATATGGCTTTGCTAGTTCCGCCGTTGCCAGCGGATGGTCTGGATATGCACAAGGGCTACTTGCCGGATTTGGCATTCACCTGCCCAAAGCGATTACTAGTGCCTATGATCCTGCCAACGGAACTTATATTGATGTGCCAGCTGTCTTAATTGTTTTATTGATCACATTCCTTTTAACACAAGGCGTAAAAAAATCTGCACGCTTCAACAGTATTATGGTTATCATTAAATTAGCGGTTGTAGTTTTGTTTATTGGGGTAGGTGTTTGGTATGTAAAACCAGCTAACTGGACACCATTCATGCCATTCGGTTTCTCCGGAGTTGCCACTGGAGCAGCTACCGTATTCTTTGCTTACATTGGCTTCGATGCAGTATCAACTGCAGCAGAGGAAGTAAAAAATCCGCAGCGTAACATGCCAATCGGGATTATTGCATCCTTACTGGTTTGTACAGTTTTATACATCGCAGTTTCCGCGATTTTAACAGGAATTGTTCCTTATCAAAAACTTGGAGTTAAAAACCCGGTTGCCTTCGCTCTTAACTACATCCATCAGGATTGGGTGGCAGGCTTTATTTCAATCGGGGCCATTGTTGGAATCACAACCGTATTATTAGTTATGATCTATGGACAAACGCGTTTATTCTATGCCATCAGCCGTGACGGTTTACTGCCAAAAGTGTTTTCAAAAGTAGACAAGAAAAAGCAAACTCCACTGGTGAATACTTGGATCACAGCGTTAATTGTGTCAATCTTTTCTGGATTAATTCCGCTAGGAAAACTTGCGGAACTAACAAACATTGGAACCCTATTCGCCTTTATGACGGTATCAGTTGGTATTCTATACCTTCGGAAAAATGATCAAGCACCGAAGACCGGTTTCAAAGTTCCGTTCGTCCCGTATGTTCCAATACTTGCCTTCGTATTCTGCGGCTACCTGTCATTGCAATTACCGAAAGCAACTTGGATCGCCTTCGGAGTATGGCTTATTATTGGATTGTTTATCTACTTTGGCTATGGCCGCAAGCACTCTACATTAAACGAAACAAATGTACTAATGAAAAAGGTTGGATAAACATGTAAAGTAGGGGAATCTCCTTATTAGTAGGAGATTTCTCTTTTTTGTTTAAGTTCCTTAATAGATACCACGGACTATTTTCTTATTGTCGGAAAATGACGAAATGTGTCTTTGTGTTGTTGTTTTTGTAAAAAAATTTACTGAAAGATGGTAGAATGGAAGTGGCTAAATTATTATGTATCGCGGTTAAGGAGTTTTTTTATAATGAAAGAGGGAAGTAGTATTCCAAAGTTAGTTTTTGAAGAAAAGAAGGCTATCAAACTTTTTATGTTTATAATATATTTCTCATACATTGCTTTTGATATTTTGTGGTATTTTCTATTGCCACATTTGTGGTCATTTGAAACCGGAAATATTAACGAGGGATTGGGATATTGGTTATATATTCTAAATTTATCTTTTATCCCAGTTGCCGTTTTTTTTATAAAAAAGGACAACCCCTATCCAGTAAAATATATAATTTTACTAAGTTACATTATTATTGATATTGTCGATAATTTAATTAGGTATTATGGGAAAGAAACAATGTTTGCATCAGGGAATATCTCAGAGTTATTTTTCATCATTTTTTCACCTATATTTGTAAATGAAAAATTCCACTGGATTGTTTCAATAGTTATTATGGGTAAATATATATTTTTGATGGCCGTACTACAAACCACTAAACCACTTTCTATTTCTTTATTAATAGCTGTTTTATCAGCTATCACGTTTATACTTTTAAAAAGATTCGAATCATATACAAAATCTTTAAAAACTATTAAGGATGAATTGCAATGGAAAGAGAAATTAGCTACAATCGGAAAAATAGCAACAGCAATCGGGCATGAAATTCGTAATCCGATTGCTTCTTTAAGAGGATTTATACAATTCCAAAAAGAACAATATCCTAATACCAACGATAATTATCAAATTATGATACAAGAAATTGATCGAATTAATTCAATAGTAAATGATTTGATGTTTATCGGAAAACCAAGGGCAATTTCTTTTAATAAAGTAAAAATAAATGAAGTTATAGATTATACCTTATCAGTAATACAGCAACAGGCTAAACAGAAAAATGTTAAGATTGAATCAGTTTTCGAAGAAAAACTTCCTGATATTGAATGTGATGAGAATCAGTTAAAACAGGTATTTATAAATTTAATAAATATAGCAATTGAGGCAATGCCTAACGGTGGTGTTTTGAGGATTTTAGTAAATCATAAAAAGGATTCACATATAAATATCACGATCGAAGATGAATTCTGTGGAATTTCCCGTGAAATTTTTGAAAATTTGGCGGCTCCATTCTATAAAGCTAATAATGACGGGACAGGATTAGCATTAATGGTATCAAAACAAATCATTAGTGATCATCATGGCGAAATAAAAATAGATAGTAAGCAAGGAAAGGGGACTAAGATAATATTAAAATTACCTGTTAAACAAAAATTGCAGTTTTAAAATAATAAAAAGATGGAACTGGAATGTAATTTTTCAAAATAAATAATTTGAACGTATTGAAGTTAAGGGGTTACTTTGATGAAAGAAGATAGCAATATTCCTGAATTGATTTATGAAGAAACAAAAGCAATTAAATTTTTTATCTGCTTGTTCTATCTAATTGCTATATTTTTTGATGCTTTATGGTATGATGTACTACCGCATTTTTCTTCCTATAATAAAGTAAAAATTAATGAAGGCTTAGGTTATTGGATTTATATTTTATATTTATCAATAATACCTTTTGCAATATTTTTTATAAAAAGGAATAATCCATATCCCGTAAAGTACTTAATTTTTGGGAATTATATATTTTGGAATACTGTAAATAGTATAATAAGGTACTTAGGACATGATACTAAGTTTGCATTTGGGAATTTTGCTGAACTTTTAATTATTATATTTTCCCCTATTTTTGTAAATAAAAAATTCCACTGGGTTGTTTCACTAGTGATAATAGGAAAATATATTTTTCTAGCGGCTCTCTTACAAACTACAATTCCACTGTCTCCGGCTGTTTTAATTATTTGTTTATCCGTTATTACATTTATCATTTTAAATAGATTCGAATCGTATTTAAAAGCTTTATCAGAGGTTTATGAAGAGATACGTCAAAAAGAAAAGTTAGCATTAATCGGTCAAATGGCAACTATGATTGGGCATGAAATTCGTAATCCTATTGCCTCACTAAAAGAATTTATTCAAATGCAAAAAGAGAGCTATCCTGAATCAAATGATTATTATCAAATTATGATCCAGGAAGTGGATCGGATAAATTTAATTGTAAATGACTTAACATTAATCGGCAAACCGAGGTCCATCTCAAACGAGAATGCTAGTATAACAGAGATTATTAACTACTCCATATCAGTTATTCAACCACAGGCTAAATGTAATAAAGTTAAAATAGTCACAAAAGTTGATGAGCAACTTCCTCCATTAAAATGTGACATAAACCAATTAAAACAGGTATTTCTAAATATAATAAAAAATGCAATTGAAGCCATGCCTGATGGAGGGAATATTATAGTAACAGTAACTCTTGATAATAAAACACATATCTTTATATCAATAGAAGATGAAGGGTGCGGTGTACCTCAAAAAAGTATTAAAACCCTCGGCACTCCATTCTTTACAACAAAAAAAGAGGGAACAGGGTTGGGGTTAATGGTGTCCAAGCAGATTATAAATGACCATAATGGTGAGATAAAAATAGAGAGTCAAGAGGGAATAGGGACGAAGGTAATCGTAAAATTGCCTGTAAAGCAAAAATAAAATAGCTAAAAAAAATATATAAAGTTCCTCTAACTTATTAAAAAAATCATTTTCCGCTCTAAGAATTTGATTCTGTCCTCCCATTTTGTGTTTTTCTTCTAATGACATCATAAAGGGTCTTGTATCTAAGGACATAGAAAAAAACGAAAAAGGGGTCCTTTTTAATTAGTGCCCATTTTTCGAGTTATAGTTCTTGTTGAGGGAGTTTATTTTTTATATTTATAGGGGATCTCTAATTTGAGGGGGTCCTCTTATTACTATAATAATAATTCCTACTGTTTTTTTACAGTCAGATAATTTCAAAACGTGTTTATTATATATCTTTTGTAAGGTAGTAGAATGGAATAGAATTAAAATATCTTTTTGTTAAATGAATAGGAGTTAAATAAAATGAACGATGGCAACATAAGTAACAAATTGATACTTGAAGAAAAAAAGGCTATTAAACTATTCTTATGTCTGTTTTTTACCCTTTTTACTGCTTATGAACTGATTTGGTATTTTATTATACCTGAATATACAACATATAGAAAAAATAGGTTTCCTGACACTGGCCTTGGATATTGGTACTATTTTCTCACTTTACTGCTATTCCCGGTTTCTGTTGCTCTAATTAAAAAAAGGAATCCTTACATAGTTAAATATTTTCTGTTTATTAGTTTTTCTATGATTGATGTAATTAATAGTCTGGTAAAGTATTTTGGAGCCCCACAAAACTTTGCTTCTGGAAATATTGTTGAACTATTATTTGTTTTTATTTCACCAGTATTTGTAAGTAAACGTTTTTATTGGACGGTTGCAATAGGTTCAATTATGAAGTATGCAATAATTGGAATAGTTTTACGTCAGACAGATGTATTACCTCCAATTATTATCTTGGCAATACTCGCTATAATAGCATCTATTATATTTATAAGATTTAATTCCTATATTCACACATTAACTGAGGTTTATGAAGTGTTAAAACAAAAAGAAAAGCTTGCAGTTATTGGACAAATGGCAACTGCGATTGGTCATGAAATACGTAATCCCATTTCATCAATTAAAGGATTTATTCAATTGCAGAAAGAGAATTTTCCAAATACTAATGATTATTATTCAATTATGATTCAGGAGTTGGATCGGATTAATTTAATAGTTAATGATTTAATGTTTATTGGGAAACCAAGGCCCCTTCAATTAAAAAAGGCCAAAATTGATGAAATTATAGACTATACTGTATCTATTTTGAACCATCAGGCTGAGGTTCAAGGAATCAGGATTGAAACCGTAACAGATTCTTCATTACCATCAATCGAATGTGATGACAAACAACTGAAGCAGGTATTTATTAATCTGATAAAAAACGCGATTGAATCGATGACAGATGGGGGGGGAATTAGGGTTCATATCAATGAAATGGGAGAAAATAAGATGTATATCGCTATCCAGGATGAAGGAAGCGGAATTGAGGATGAACACCTTTTAAAACTCGGTGAACCTTTTTACACCACCAAAAAAGACGGAACAGGATTAGGGTTAATGGTTTCCAATCAAATAATTCGTGATCACAAAGGCGAATTTAATATTAAAAACAATCCTGAAAAAGGAACTAAAGTAGAAATTATTTTACCAATTAGACAATTAGAACCCATAATGCCTTAAAAAATTTACATATTTTGGTGACTTTGTGGATCTTCAATAAAACAAGGTGCTTTTTTTTATGATTCCGTATATTTTAATCTATTTCTCTTAAAATAATTGATTTATAATGTAGAAAGATGGATTTTTTTATATGATACAGTAGAAAAAGGTAATTAT
>NZ_JBALNY010000206.1:0-174 GCF_036962145.1 Bacillus sp. JJ1764
TCTTGTTGAACTAACGGGACAGTATAGTGCAATAAGCATTATACTATGTGTATCAGGAGGTCGATAATAATGCCTGTTCATGAATTTGGAATAATTAATAATACTGAAAATGTGAAAAGAAATATTGGTTATGAACCACAAAAATATAATTGTATCTCTGTTGATTATGAAATT
>NZ_JBALNY010000206.1:238-3273 GCF_036962145.1 Bacillus sp. JJ1764
AATTATGAAAACCTACTTTCATTCGCTTGAACGCCCAGAGTTTGGGTTAGCTCACTGGGGAATTACAATTATTCCACCTGAATCCTTATCAATGTTCTTTGATGTGGTTACATCTTCAACATTATATAAAAAATCTGCTGAACTTAATGAATTAGCTTCGAAAATTCTACAGGCTAAAGAAGAAAAAAAATACATGATACACTTTGGAATATAATCCTTTTGAGAAGGGATGTACTTAAGCTAACGGGGAGTTTAGTTGAACAATCGTCATTAGCTTTTATTCAACAATCGGGCCAGATTGTTGAATAGGGGTCTACAAGAATGCAAAATATCCTTCGAATAATAAGCCTTTGAGAGAGGCAATGGTTAGCTGAGCATGATACAATGAATTTGAAAATCTTGTCAAAAAATTGATGAATTGCTAATTTAAGGAGGGAATGGAATGTTTACATCAGTAAATGATTTCTTAAACGAATGGAAACAAGAAGCAGCTGTTACCCAAAAAGTGCTGGATGTGCTGACGGATGAATCGTTGAATCAGGAGGTTTCTCCAGGGTTATACAGCATTGGAAGCTTGGCTTGGCACATTACTGGAGCAGCTTACTACTTTCCTTCACAGGTTGGGTTAAAATTTGAGATTCCTGATCTTCAAAAAGAGGCACCGACATCAGCTGCTGAAATCAGCGAGACCTATAAAACTGTAAGTCAGCGGTTAACACAAGCATTTTCTGAACAGATTTCAGATGAAAAAATGAACAAAGTGGTGAATCTATTTGGAATGGACATGCCAGTTCAAGCTGTTTTTCGTCTGCTAATTCAACATCAGGCTCATCATCGTGGACAATTGACTGTCCTTATGAGACAAGCCGACTTGAAAGTTCCTGGCGTATATGGTCCTAGCAAAGAAGAATGGGAAGCAATGAATGCTCAAAAGAGCTGATATCGTTGATATAAAAAAGGCCGGCGCCTGCCTGTTTATTGTACAAAAATTTCTCTAGGAGGTAATAAAAAGTGGCATTCACATCCAAAAATATCTTTATCAATTTATCAGTAAAAGACGTGAATAAGTCCACCAATTTTTTCAAGGAGCTAGGTTTTGAGTTCAACCCACAATTCTCCGATGAGACCACATCTTGTATGATCATCAGTGACAACATTTTTGCTATGATAATGATTGAAGAACGTTTCAAAGGATTTAGTAAGAAGGAAATTGTGGATACTACTACTTCTGCCGAAGCAATTCTCAGCTTTTCAGCTGAAAGTCGGGATCAAGTGGATGAGATAGTAAATAAGGCATTGTCATCTGGTGGTAAAGCTTTTAGTGGGCCTCAAGATCATGGTTTTATGTATATATGGGGGTTTCAGGATTTAGACGGTCATTTATGGGAAGTTGCTTATATGGATGAAAGTGCAATTAATCAAGAATAAACTTTAAGGTTTAAAGTCGAATTAAGCTTAATATTCTAAGGGATGATGCCTAAAAAGGTATCATCTTTTTATTTATTTTTTATCAGATTAGAATATGTGAAGTAATGGACTTAAGTAAAGGGGGCTTGACTTGAATAAGATTTAAGCAATGACCTTCCACAATCGGGCGCTTTTCTGTAATAGGGAAAGTGCTTTCTCATTATAGGGCCATATTCTAGAATAAAGCGATTGCTCAAATCACGGAATATTGAAATCTAATTTGTTAATTATAGTACCCCTTTCATTTTTGAATCTATTCAAAGTATAATTTTCTAAGAGGAGTAGAGACGTTTGAAAAAGGAACAAGCCGTTTTTGAGCAAGTTAGTTTGAAAAATCGAATCCATCCACACATTATACATAACTAATATGTATCAACCTCTATTTTATATAACTTTCTACGAAATAGGTCTTGATAAATTTCAAACCAATAACAGCCCCCAAAATACGATGGGAGAGAAGCCTCTTATCGTATTTTTCATCTCCAAAATCTATTCGTTGAACCATACAAAAAGTTGTTCCCATCTAAACTAAAATTATGTTATTTTGGATTTAAAATTTCATAAATAATCATATTAGTAATATTGAGTTCATTTTCCGTTCATAATCCGTACGTACAATAAAGACACACAAAATGAAGAAGCAAAAAAGCTCAACATGATCGTAAGGAGGAAAAATGATGTTACTATATGCCATTATATTTATTTCATTGGCACTTGTTTTTTATACAGTTGGGGTATGGAGTGAGAAAATTCAAGGGGGATTAAAGAACTGGCATGTTATCATTTTTTGGCTTGGACTGGTATGTGATACTTCTGGAACAACTATTATGAGTAAAATTGCTCAAGGAGGCTTTTTATTTAGTTTTCATGGAATAACAGGCTTACTTGCTATTTTATTAATGTTATTTCATGTCATTTGGGCAACACTAGTTATAGCAAGAAAAGACAAAGCAATGATAAATAACTTTCACAAATTCAGTATTCTTGTCTGGCTCATTTGGCTGATTCCATATATTTCAGGTATGATTTTTGGAATGACAAGATAATATTCCAAAAATAAATCTGATCGCTCAAGTTTAAGAGAACTAAAAAGCTCAAAAACACTAGATTTATTATAACTAGTGTCCTTGAGCTTTTTTGCTTAATAACTGGGCCTTTGCCAAATTTGTCTAATGATTAAAAAAGGACATATGGGTAGTGAGTTAATCGTGTTTCTAACATGACTACGCCGTTAATTTCAATTCTCTAAAAATGGACATTAAAGGTTTTTGATTTAAAGCTTGATAGTAGGCATATACAATGAGTTGACCTAGTGAATCCTTATGTAGATTTGAAAAAAAGGCGCGACGTTTTAAAAAGTTGCGAAGCTTTACCCCTTTGGATATGGTTTTTCTAAAGGTGTGTTTTTATAGTGAAAAGGAAAAAACAGCTGAATTGAAAGATCAATTAAGGAACTGTTGAGTGACAATAAGTTGTTCTGTTAAAGGGCGCTTTTCTGTAATAGGGAAAGTGCTTTTTTTCACTATAGGGCCATATTCTTGAATAACGGGTATATAGAAAATTGTTAT
>NZ_JBALNY010000206.1:3373-3821 GCF_036962145.1 Bacillus sp. JJ1764
GGCTATTTATTCAATATCTAATTTTGAGGAATTAATAAGCCTATATTTCCACGATGATGAGCTTCAAAATATAGTCGTTAACTATATCAATAAAGAAATAGAATCCACTTAGTAAAAACAGGAACCCAAGACACAAATCCAAAGGAAATCGGATTGCTCTTTATTGAGGCTAATGATTTACACGTTCCAATGTTTGAACCGTGGGGAAGAGGCTTTCATGTTAACTCAATTGAATTTAAAAAATACTCAGATAAACAAATTAGAACTAAAATATTGTTGAACTCTGGAGACGAAATCACTTGTGTATCTGAAACAATAAAAATTGAGTAACCTTCTTTAGCTAACAGGGCAGGTTAGTGTAATAAAGGGTACAAGGGTTATAATTAAGGATGCAGTTTTAAAAAAATTAGCGAGTTATTATGTTAGAGAAGAGGTTAACAATGAAAGC
>NZ_JBALNY010000206.1:3948-4212 GCF_036962145.1 Bacillus sp. JJ1764
ATGTGAAATGTGAACCCGGTTTTTTGGATTATTGGCGTCAGAAATATAAGTCGGTAGTTCCGGCATTTCATCTTAATAAGGACCATTGGAATTCGATAATTCTTGATGGTACTGTTCCAAAGGAAGAAATTTACGAGATGATAAAACAAAGCTATATATTAACTAAAAAAAGTAATAGTAAAGTTAATTTCAAAAAGTAAAGGCATTAATTGAGCAGGGAGCATTTATGCCTTTTTCTATGGAACTTACTATTATTGTAAAATA
>NZ_JBALNY010000207.1:0-19942 GCF_036962145.1 Bacillus sp. JJ1764
AAGGCGAAAGCAGCCGCAGCGGCAAAAGCGAAAGCACAGGCCGGTGGCGAAGAGCCTGCGGGTGATGATGAAAAGGCGAAAGCAATTGCCGCAGCCAAAGCAAAGGCAAAGGCGGCGGCAGCAGCAAAAGCGAAAGCAGCGGGTGCGGCAAAAGCAGGAGAATCAGCAGAGCCGGCAGCAGAAGCCAAACCTTCACCAAATCAGCCATTCCTAGATAAGTATGTAAAAGTCATTGAAGAAAATATGGGTTCTGATGTTTTAGAAGACTTTTATATTAATAAACTCTCTAAAGATGTTCCGACACTAGTCGTGAAGCGCGAATCCTACTACAAGCTGGCTCAATTTTTAAAATACAATGAGCTCTTGGGTTTTGACTATTTATCGGAGCTTCATGGCACTGATTTTGAAACACATATGGAAGTATATGTTCACTTATACTCATACAAAAACCGCCAATCCGTTGCGGTAAAGGTAAAGATTGACCGAAATGAATCCACGATCGAATCGCTTCAGCCTGTTTGGGCGGGTGCAGACTGGCCTGAATGTGAGGCATACGATTTGCTGGGCATTAAGTTCACTGGACATCCTAATTTGCATCGAATCTTCCTTGGGGAAGAATGGATTGGCTATCCACTAAGAAAAGACTATGAGCCGTATGATGTGGAGGTGTAGCCAATGATTAGAACGGAAGAAATGATCTTGAACGTAGGTCCTCAGCATCCGAGTACTCACGGGGTATTTCGTCTGGTTGTCAAACTGGATGGGGAGCTGATTACAGAAGCAACTCCGGTTGTCGGGTACTTGCATCGCGGTACAGAAAAAATTGCTGAGAATCTGCAGTATTTACAAATTATTCCTTACACAGACCGGATGGACTACCTATCAGCCATGACCAACAATTATGTTATTTGTCATGCTGTTGAAACCATGATGGGTATGGAAATACCGGAACGTGCTGAATACTTGCGTGTTATTGCAATGGAACTAAACCGGGTTGCCAGTCATCTTGTATGGTGGGGTACATACCTGCTTGACCTTGGGGCAACCAGTCCATTCATCTATGCGTTCCGTGAACGTGAAATGATTATCAATATGTTAAATGAACTTTCTGGAGGTCGCTTAACCTACAATTACATGCGTGTTGGCGGTGTAAAATGGGATGCACCGGAAGGCTGGATTGAAAAAGTAAAAGATTTCATTCCGTATATGCGTGAACAGCTTGAAGGTTATCACAGCCTCGTAACAGGAAATGAAATCTTCTTAAACCGGGTAAAAGGAATTGGTCAATATACAAAGGAAGATGCTCTGAACTATTCCTTAAGTGGAACAAACCTCCGCTGTACAGGAGTAAAATGGGATCTTCGCAAGGATGAGCCATATTCGATTTATGACCGCTTTACCTTTGATGTTCCAACAAGAGAGACAGGAGATGCTTGGGCGCGCTACCAAATCAGACTTGCCGAAATCGAAGAGTCATTGAAAATTTTGGAGCAGGCTTGTGAGCAATTCCCATCCGGCGGGGAAATTTTAGCGAAAGTCCCTAAAATTGTTAAGGCACCCAAAGGGGAAGCTTATGTCCGAATCGAGTCACCGCGCGGCGAAATCGGCTGTTATATCAATAGTGACGGTAAAAAAGAGCCGTACCGGTTAAAATTTAGAAGACCATCCTTCTATAATCTGCAAATTCTTCCTAAGTTACTGAAGGGAGAAAATATTGCAAACATGATTGCAATTTTAGGGGCAATTGACATTGTCCTTGGAGAGGTGGACGGCTAATGATACAAGATATGCTTCAGTCGAGTCCCGGTTTGTTTAACTTTATCATCTTCTTTATTCTGGGACTTGTCTTACTATTAGTCGTATTAGGGTTTGTTACGTATTCGATTTTGGCAGAGCGGAAAGTAATGGGGTATATGCAGCTTCGTCACGGTCCGAACCAACTTGGCGGACGCTGGGGATTACTACAAACCGTTGCGGACGTTTTAAAGCTTTTACTAAAAGAAGATATTATTCCGAAGCTTGCTGACAGACCGTTATTTATTTTGGCGCCGGTCATTGCCTTTGCTCCTTCTTTCATGGTGCTAGCAACGATTCCGTTCACAGATAAATTTCAGTTTGCCGATATCGGTGTAGGGTTACTGTATTATGTAGCTATTTCCGGACTAACGGTTTTCGGAATCCTGCTTGGTGGTTGGGCATCCAACAACAAGTACTCTCTGTTAGGGGGAGCACGGGCAACTGCACAGATGATTTCCTATGAAATCCCGCTTGTTATGTCCGTACTAGGTGTTATTCTTCTTTCAGGCAGTTTGAACCTAAATGATATCATTCATGCACAAAAGCACGGCTGGTTTATTTTACTGCAGCCAATTGGCTTTATTGTCTTTTTCATAGCATCAGTGGCTGAGCTGAGCAGGACACCATTTGACCTTCCGGAATCAGAATCAGAGTTAGTTGCCGGTTATCATACCGAGTACACCGGTTTCCGCTGGGCATTCTTCATGCTGGCAGAATATGTGTATTTATTCGCAATGACTTCACTGATTGTGGTGCTATTCTTTGGCGGTTGGATGTCTCCATTTGGGTTCTTGGGTTTCATTCCAGGAGCAGTGTGGTTCTCGCTCAAATTCTGCGTTATCCTATTTATCTATTTGTGGTTCCGCAGTACATTCCCACGGATGCGCGCTGACAAGTTAATGGAATTCGCATGGAAAGTATTGATGCCGGTTGCGCTGGGAAACATCTTCCTAACTGCCATCATCAAATCTTTATTTTTCTAAAAAAAGTCGTGGTGCCTGGCACCAATAATAAGGTCTACACTCTGTAATTGATGTAAACCCAATACTACTCTTAAGGGGTGAAAAACGTGCTTGGATTAGCAAAAGGCTTGAAGTATACCCTAAAGCAGTTGTCGCGTGAAAAGGTTACTTATGATTATCCGAATGAACCGCTTCCGCTGCCGGATCGATTCCGCGGGATTCAGAAGTTTTATCCGGAGAAATGCATTGTCTGCAATCAGTGTATGAATATTTGTCCGACTGAGTGTATTAACTTAACTGGTAAGAAGCATCCGGATCCAGCGAAAAAAGGGAAGATCATTGATACGTACGATATCAACTTTGAACTTTGCATACTATGTGACCTTTGTACAGAAGTTTGCCCGACTGAGGCCATCATCATGACCAATAATTTCGAGCTCGCTGAATACAGCCGTGATATGTTATTTAAAAACCTGGAATGGTTGGATGAGAACGATGAAAACATACGGCAGGTGAATAAACCATGACATTTTCGGGCGAATTTATCGCTTTTATGGCCCTTGCACTTGTGGCGATCATCGGAGGCGTGCTTTTAATTAACCTGAATAAAGTCGTGCAAATGGTCGTAGCGCTAATTTTTACATTCGTTAGTATAGCGGGAATTTATATTTTGCTTTCAGCGGAATTTGTCGCAGCGGTACAGGTACTGATTTACTCCGGTGCGATAACCATAATCATGCTGTTTGCGATTATGTTAACAAAGCCCTATGATGACGAAAGTGATTCAAAATCTTCAAAATGGAAAAAAGTGCTCATATTTTTAGGAGTTGTGGGCTTTGCGTTCGCATTCTATATCGGCATCTACAACTTCCCGATTGAACAGGTTCCAACAACCCTGCATGAAAACAATACCTTGCAAATCGGTAAAGCACTCTATTCCAAATATATTATTCCGTTTGAGTTTGTTTCTGTTTTACTATTAGTTGCTTTAATCGGAGCAATCGTTTTAGCAAAAAGAGAAGATAAGGAGGCGGATGAGGAATGAGTTCAATCCCCGCTTCAGCCTTCTTGGCACTGGCACTCATATTATTTTGCATCGGACTATACGGCGCATTAACAAAGAAAAACACCGTCATTGTACTGATTTCTATTGAATTAATGCTAAATGCCGTCAATATCAATCTCGTAACCTTCAGCAAATACGGCGCTGCCCCTTCCATAACCGGACAGGTCTTTGCCCTTTTTGCCATGAGCGTTGCCGCAGCAGAAGCAGCCGTAGGACTCGCCATCTTGATGGCTCTCTACCGCAACAAAAAAACCGTCAACATCGACGAAATGAACGAAATGAAAAACTAAGATTTAAAAATATTGCACCAATGAGGCATCAACTATGGATGTCATCCACCGAAGCAAAAGTGTGGGCACAAACTATTCACCAATACAAGGTGGTGCCTGTCACGAAGGAGGATAATGATGGAAAATGCATGGCTAATACCGCTTTTCCCGCTTTTGTCGTTTGTGATCCTTCTTTTTATCGGTAAGCGGTTGAAGGAAGCGAGTGCGTATGTGGGGATTCTGCTTACGCTTGCGTCGCTTGTTTTCTCGATTTTAGTGTTAATCGAACGCTTTTCGGAGCCAACTTTCTTAAAGCAGTTTAACTGGCTCACGATAGGAGATCTTCATTTAACAGCGGGCTTTGAAGTGAATCAATTAAATGCATTAATGCTGTTTATTGTATCGCTCGTAAGCTGCCTGGTACATACGTACTCTAAGGGCTATATGCACGGAGACGAGCGGTTCCCGGTATTCTACGCTTATTTAGGACTTTTCACATTTGCAATGCTCGGGCTGGTTCTTTCACCTAACCTATTGCAAACATATATTTTCTGGGAACTTGTCGGAGTAGGTTCCTTCCTATTAATCGGTTTTTATTTTTACAAAGAAGAGGCAAAGGCCGCAGCGAAAAAGGCGTTCATCATGACCCGTATCGGGGACGTGGGACTCTTAATTGGAATGATCCTTCTGTTCTGGCAAACCAAAAGCTTTGAATACAGAGAGATTTTTCATGCAGTCGAAGGTGGCGCGGTCTCTCAAACTATGATTACCCTAACGGCGATTTTAATTTTTATCGGGGCAGTCGGAAAATCTGGTCAGTTCCCGCTCCATACCTGGCTTCCGGATGCGATGGAAGGTCCGACACCAGTATCGGCCTTAATCCACGCCGCAACAATGGTTGCTGCAGGGGTATACTTAGTCGCTGCTCTATTCCCATTGTTCTTGGCCAGCAAAACAGCACTATTAACGATTGCCGTCATCGGCGCATTTACGGCGATTTTTGCAGCCAGCATCGGCCTTGTGCAAACAGACATTAAGCGGGTTCTCGCTTACTCTACTGTGAGCCAATTAGGCTACATGATGCTTGCACTGGGTTCTGCAGGTTATGTAGCTGGGGTATTCCACCTCATGACACATGCCTTCTTTAAAGCCTTATTATTCTTGGCTGCAGGAAGCGTGATTCACGCCGTACACACGCAAAACATTGAAGAAATGGGCGGGCTTTGGAAAAAATTAAAGCTGACCGGGCCGCTATTTTTAATCGGAACACTGGCCATCAGCGGTGTGCCGTTACTATCCGGTTTCTTCAGTAAAGATGAAATCTTAGTCGCTGCATGGGAAGGCGGACACCCAATCCTGTTCTTGCTAGCCCTTATTGCTGCATTCTTTACTGCATTCTATATGTTCCGCTTATTCTTTATGGTCTTTACCGGAGAAGCACGCAGTGACATGAAGAATGTTCACGAATCACCAACTAATATGACTTTGCCTATGATCATTCTGGGCGTTCTTGCAGTCATAGCTGGTTATGTCAATACACCTTGGTTCGGATCATTCTTAGGCGACTGGCTTGTTGACGGCAACGAAGCGCTTGGCCACGGGCACATTGAAGGCCCAGCCTGGATTATGATTGCCGCGACTGTCGTATCATTACTCGGAATCTATCTTGCTTGGTTAATTTACGGCAAACGTTCCATCTCCCGCAATTGGCTCAGCGGACAAGGCGACATGCTGCATACGATTCTTTACAACAAATACTATATCGATGAATTCTATCAAATGACCGTTGTGGCCATCACAACAGCCATCAGTTATTTCTGTAAGTTCATTGATGTCTTCCTTGTCGAAGGAATCGTCAAGGGAGTGGTCGGTTTTGTTCAAGGGCTTGGAACAATGGGCTCAAAAATGCAAACCGGTCAGGTTCAAACATACGGAGCAGTAGCCTTTATTGGTTTAGCCCTGCTCGCCGTGATCTTTGCATTAACAGGGGGGTACTTACGATGAATTTACACTCAGTTCTGTCAATCCTAGTATTCTCCCCTTTACTAGGTATTATCGTTCTAGCTTTCATGCCAAAAACCGTGGAAAAAGCGATCAAAACCATTGGCCTCCTGGCTACTTTGCCGGCACTATTGCTTGCCCTGGCAACTTATCTGCATTTCCAATGGGGTAAAAGCTTGTCTGATTTCTCTGTTTCCACTTCATGGATTCAATTCCGCGGAATGAACGTGGAAGCACCATATTTTTCGGTGAATTATGAACTCGGTTTAAGCGGCTTCCAGCTGCTGCTGGTAGTGCTCACAGCCATTGTGGCAACCCTGTCAGCCATTGCCTCAGCGAAATTCGTGAAGAAAGAATGGAAAGGCTACTACATGCTATTCCTTCTTTTAGAAACAGGCATGCTTGGCGTATTTACAGCAGAAAACTTAATCCTGTTCTTCATTTTCTTTGAAGTAACGCTGATTCCAACCTTCTTCCTAATCGGGAAATGGGGTTATTTTGAAAAAGAAAAAGCGGCATACAGTTTCTTAATCTACAACGGATTAGGCTCAGCCGTACTATTAATCGTAATCATGATCCTGTTCGCCAAAACGGGAACAACCAATATTGATCTATTACAAAAAATGGTCGGAGACCCAAACGCTGCTCTTTCAAGCGACTTAAAATTAGGCTTATTCATTGCCTTGCTAATTGCCTTTGGCGTCAAGCTGCCGATTTTCCCATTACACAGCTGGATGCTGCGGGTTCACGTACAAGCACCGCCATCCGTGGTGATGATTCACTCTGGGATTCTATTAAAAATCGGTGCCTACGGATTAATCCGTTTCGGCATGGGAATATTTCCAGCACAGTTTGAAAAGCTGGCAACCCTTATTGCGATTCTTGGGGTCATTAACCTGCTTTACGGAGCATTTCTGGCCTTCATTCAAACGGACTTTAAAATGGTTCTGGCGTATTCCTCGATTTCTCATATGGGAATCGTCTTAATCGGACTTGCCGCTATGAACGAGGCAGGCATTCAAGGCGCCATCTTCCAAGTGATCTCTCATGGATTAATCTCGGCGTTATTGTTCTTCTTGGTGGGAGTGCTTTACGAACGTACCGATACATCACTGATTGAAAATCTTGGCGGATTAGCAAAAGGAATGCCGCTTGCTGCCGGCTTCTTATTGGCTGGGGCTATGGCTTCACTCGGACTTCCAGGCATGTCCGGCTTCGTCAGTGAATTTATGGCATTCATGGGCTTATTCAAAGAAATGCCATGGATTGCCGCTGTAGGAACAATTGGAATTATTATGACAGCAGCGTACTTGCTGCGTGCTGTTCTTGGAATGACCTATGGAAAATCACATCGTGAATTTACTGGTGTGGTTGACCTAAAAGGCATGGAATTTGTGCCAGTACTAGTATTAATGCTTTTAATTGTATTAATTGGTGTTTACCCAAGTGTTCTAAGCTCACCGCTTCATGCCACACTTGAGACTATCATGCTTGGGTTAGGAGGGTGATGAGGGATGAGTTCTGAGCAATTTTCTTCGATCAACTGGAGCATCATGACACCGGAGTTCATCATCCTTGGTGTGATTGCCATTCTTGTTGTATTAGAATTATTTATGCCGAAAAATCTTGACCGAAAAATCCTCGGTTGGGTCGGAATAGCTGCCATTTTCGCAGCCCTTGTTACAACGGTAAGCATGGCCGGCGGTGCGGTCGAGTCTATTTTACATGACACCTTCCGTCTTGATAGTTTTGCCATCGCATTTAAAATTTTGCTGCTCCTTGGTTCCGGCTTAGTGTTATTTTTAGCAGTAAGTTATGAAGCGAAAGAGGGATTGGAACGCTATACAGGTGAATTTTATTATCTGTTCCTGTCTGCGCTTCTTGGCGGTATGGTCATGACGTCAAGCGGCGACCTCATTACCCTTTATATTGGTTTGGAATTGTTATCGATTCCTTCTTATGTACTGGTTGGGATTCGCAAATCCAACTTGCAGTCCAATGAGTCTGCCATGAAGTACGTGATCAGCGGCAGTATTTCATCTGCGATTACGCTTTTTGGGATGAGCTATGTGTATGGCTTAGCAGGATCAACAAACTTGCTTGAAATTGCTGGTAAGCTGTCGCAGTTAGCCAGTGGCCAGCAAGCGTATCTGCTAGGATTATCATTTTTAATGATTTTGGTCGGTTTAGCCTTTAAATTGGCAGCAGCACCATTCCATATGTGGGCACCAGACGTTTACCAAGGGGCACCGACTCCGGTTACAGCCTTTTTAAGCGTCGTATCCAAAACAGCAGGTTTTGTCATTGTTGTGCGAATTCTGCTAACCGTATTCGGAGCAGCTGCATCTGACGGTCCAGGATCAACGCCAATCATTCTTAATATGCAAAACTACCTTGCTGTCATTGCTGCAGCAACGATGATTATTGGTAACGTGGTGGCACTAAAACAGACCAACATTAAACGGATGTTTGCCTATTCCAGTATCGCCCACGCCGGGTATTTACTGGTGGCCTTAACCACATTAACATCAAATATGTTTTATTCCATTTGGTTTTACTTATTGGCCTACTTGTTTATGAACTTGGGAGCATTTGCTGTAATCCAAGTGGTCACGGAAAAATCAGGCTCTACAAAAATTGCAGATTTTGCAGGGCTTTACCGCCGTTCACCAGGGCTTGCCGTGGCAATGGGTATTTTGTTAGTTTCCTTGGCAGGTTTCCCAGGAACAGCCGGCTTTATCGGTAAACTAAACATCTTTATCGGAACCTTTACCGGACCAAATCCGCATTATGTGTTAGCCGCCATTATGATTGCGACAACCGTCGTATCTTATTTCTACTATTTTGGCGTCATGACACAAATCTTCTTCCGTCCGGCAGCCGATGAAAGCAAACTAAACATTCCATTTGGAATCCTAATTGTCCTCATCATTGCTGTAGTTGGAAGCATCCTGTTTGGTATCGCACCAAACATCGCCTTCAACTTCATGAACAACCATTTGGACATCATCTCTGACTTCTTCAGTTAGGGGATAGGATTTTCAAAATATACCGGTGGCAGAGCAGCAAATGGTGCCTGTCACCACGAACAAATACGAATAATGGGAAACGGTGCCAGGCACCAAAAGGGGTTATCTTATAGAGAAGAAGGGGTTGGGGGACCTCTTCTTTTTTCGTTTCTGGGGAATGGTAAGTCATTTATTAAAGTTTGTCACGAAATTGTAATATTTTTTAGAAACAATTGCCCATTTTCTTCGTCTATATGTTAGAATAGACTTTGCGTGAAAAATTTCCATATTATTGGATTCCGTGCGTGAAAATGTGTAAAAGGAGGTAACAGTTTGCTGAATGATATTGGGCAGCTTGCGTTAGTCAGTATAATTTCTCATCTGGTGTTTATCGCCATTTCCTGGTGGGCACTACAGGCTGTTCGGCTCGAAAAGTTAATCAGGCCCAATCATGTGTTTCAGGCGAGATTACTTTACATATTACTAGCCATCTTCATTGGCTCGACTGTTAGTAACTTTTTCCTAGATTATCTGCATTGGTCGCAACAATTACCGTTAATCCTGCAATAGAAACACAGAACAGCTGTATTAGCAAACAATATTTGAATTGGAAAAAATTTAGGTCTTAGTATATGTTCCAAATTTCAAATATATTGAGTACAATCATCTTTGTGTGGAAAAATAACAGCAATGATTAACTGTTGTAAGTATAAATATCACAATTTTATCCTCTCACGTAAAACTGGTGTTTTAAAACACTTGTCAGACGTATTACAACACTTGTCAATTGTCGTTAAGTGACGACAATTCCCAAGTATGCACTCTCCCCGAATGGAAACAATGGTAGGGAGGGGAGAAGAGAGAATGAAGAGAAATCTAAAGTTTTATTTAAGTCTGATTACTGTATTTTGTGTGATCCTGGTTGTAATTGGGAACCGGACAACTGAGGCATACGACGGCCTGGATTTGATTCATAATTTGAAAAAGGACGGCAGCTTGAGCACTATTTTTTTAAAGGGAGAAAAGACTGCCAGCAGCGTTGTTATGTACCATGGAGGAAAACAAGGACGTTTTGCTAACAACGGTTATGAAGACAACTCGAACGGCATGTCGGACACTGGGTTTACTTTGCCAAAAGAAAGTGCTCGGGATTTAGTGCAAATCGGCTCACTTATGAGAGCCGAAAATATTTTGCTACAGGAATGGTCTTTTTATGCACGTGAACATGTTACAGGCCTTAATAGTGAAAATGAAGTGAAGGAATACGCAGAACAACTTAAGCAAAAGTTTCCTGATTGGACTTGGTCGGAAGTTTCTACCGACACAAAATGGGAAGCCACAGCAGTATCTCCAACATCTAAACACCACAGCGAAATGCTTCAAATTATGGCTACCCACACAAAACAACCTGTTGATGCGTATATAGTATATAGGGTTGATGGCAAAGCCTGGAATGAATCCTCTGAGGACTTTTTTACAACAAGGAAATTTGAAAATAGGCTTTCTGACATATTTCGTAAAAAACCAACAATTTTTTCTTGTATGAAAGGCGTAGTCAGTGATAAGATTGATACGGCTTTACAAACAACAGTAAATCATTATTTATCAGTTTTTAAAGCGAAACAAATCGAAGCGTTAAAAGAGGAGACGTTCATGTCTGTTTCGGCGAAATCGCCGTTGTTTTCCAACTCCATAGATATGAAAAATAATCACATGAATTTGCAAATTGGCTTACGCTCCGAAGGATTGGGCGGAAAGACTACTATCGTAGTTGGAACCCCTATCATTACGATTGAATATTAATATAGAGAAAATGGACGCGGAGGGGAATACTCTTGGAAAAGATCATCGTCCGCGGCGGACAAAGGCTTTTGGGAACGGTGAAAGTGGAAGGTGCAAAGAATGCCGTTCTGCCTGTTATCGCTGCAACATTATTAGCAAGTGACGGAAAAAGTGTAATTCGTGATGTACCTACACTCTCCGATGTATTTACAATTAATGAAGTTTTACGCAACTTAAATGCCGAAGTGATGTTCGAAAATAATACAGTTGTTGTTGATGCATCCAGAGTGTTAAAAGAGGAAGCGCCGTTTGAGTATGTACGCAAAATGCGCGCGTCTGTGCTTGTGATGGGTTCATTATTGGCGCGAAATGGTCGTGCCCGTGTCGCTCTTCCAGGCGGCTGTGCTATAGGATCCAGACCAATCGATCAGCATCTGAAGGGCTTTGAGGCCATGGGTGCGGTTGTAAAGGTAGGAAATGGCTTTATCGAAGCGGAGGTAGCCGGCCGTTTAAAAGGTGCAAAAATTTATTTAGATTTCCCAAGTGTTGGAGCCACTGAGAATATCATGATGGCAGCCACTCTTGCTCAAGGGACAACGATTATTGAAAATGTAGCAAAAGAACCGGAAATCGTTGACTTGGCGAATTTCCTAAACAAAATGGGCGCCAAGGTGAAAGGTGCCGGAACAGGCACACTTCGCATTGAAGGCGTGGATATTTTGTTTGGGGCAGATCATAATATTATTCCTGACCGTATTGAAGCAGGAACCTTCATGGTAGCTGCCGCGATTACAGGTGGGAATGTCCTTGTAAAGGGTGCCGTTCCCGAACATCTTTCTTCATTGATTGCCAAAATGGAAGAGATGGGTGTTACGATCAGGGAGGAAGAGGATGGCGTTCGTGTCATCGGTCCTGAGCGATTGAAGGCCGTTGATATTAAGACAATGCCTCATCCAGGTTTCCCAACCGACATGCAATCACAGATGATGGCTTTATTGCTTCGTGCAGAAGGTACGTCTATGATTACGGAAACGGTATTTGAGAATCGGTTCATGCATGTGGAGGAATTCCGCCGCATGAATGCAGATATAAAAATTGAAGGCCGCTCAGTGATTCTAAACGGACCTTCAAATTTACAGGGTGCTGAAGTTTCAGCGACTGATCTGCGTGCAGCCGCAGCCTTAATTTTAACCGGGCTTGTTGCTGACGGTATGACTCGTGTTACCGAATTAAAACACTTAGATCGCGGTTACGTGGCTTTCCATGATAAATTAGCCGGTCTTGGTGCGGATATTGAACGGGTGAAAGAAGTAGATGAAACTTTCGTCGAACTTCCGAAATTCGTTACAGACCTAAACGCATAATGCCTTTGGCGTAGCGTAAGTACACACGCCAAGCAGGAGCGGCGGGTAATGACAAGAACACATCTGAACAAAACCAAAAGCAACGGGGCCTGGGATACGGGTCCTGTTTTTATTTTGGGCTAAGATTAGGGAACTGCTCGGAAATAAAATTTCGTATTCAACAAATATTAAGGTGAATTCAACAAAAATAGAGAAGCATTCAACAAAACCTCAGCCAATAACAACAAAAATTATATGGAATTCAACAAAAAATAAGCAAATTCAACAAACCTCTATCACAATTCCACATAAAAGAGGACTTGTCCGCGTGTGGAGGACAAATGTACACGGATGGTGCCTGTCACCACAGCTCCCCCTTTTCCTCAAAGGTCCCAAAATCCTAATAGAAATTTCTGTAATAAATGCTTGTCCTCCTCCATATGTTTTAAGTGAGACGGTAAACCGGCTGTGGTCGGTGGTCAAAATTTACAATCTGGAGGCTCATTCATGAAAAATTTCAAACCACTCATCGTACTAGTGACTGTTCTTTTTGCCTTGATTTTGGCGATTCCTGCTGTGCTTGTTTTGCCGTTTGCTGACAAGGCGGCAACCGGTAAGTTGGGGGAAAGTGTAAGTGAGGCTCCAAAACAGGAAACAGCTGCCACTCCATCGGTTTCGGCTGATGCGTCGGCTAACGTTAGCGTAGCAGTATTTCGTTCAGCTAAAAAGGTGATTGAATCCGTTCCATTGGAGGATTATCTCGTCGGAGTTGTAGCAGCAGAGATGCCAGCTGATTTTAATGAGGAGGCCCTGAAGGCTCAAGCGTTAACTGCAAGAACTTACATCATTAACCGATTAATGAAGAAGGATACGCTCGGGGTTCCAAAAGGCGCTCAGGTTACAGATACGCCGATGCACCAAGCTTATTTGAGCGATGATCAGCTCCGCCAAGATTGGGGAAAGAACTATGAGTGGAAGAAACAAAAAGTTCTCGAGGCGGTCCGTGCGACCAGTGGCCAAATTCTAACTTACGAAGGCAAACCAATCAACGCGACCTTCTTCTCCACCAGCAATGGCTTCACAGAGAACTCAGAGGACTATTGGTCTGGTAACATTCCCTATTTAAGAAGCGTAACAAGCCCGTGGGATAAAAACTCTCCTAAATTTAACAGTCAAAAGGTCATGAGTGTGAGGGAATTTGAATCCCGGTTAGGGGTAAAAATCGGCACTAGCAAAACGATTGGCAAAATTGTAGCAAAAACAGAAGGTAAACGGGTCGCTAAGGTTGATTTTAACGGAAAAGTTCTAACGGGAAAGGATATCCGTGAGAAGTTAGATTTAAGATCATCTGATTTTTCCTGGGAGCGCAAAGGTGATAATATCGTGATTTCTACCAGAGGGTTTGGTCATGGAGTCGGTATGAGCCAATATGGGGCGAACGGTATGGCGTCGGAAGGGAAAAATTACAAGGATATCGTGAAGTACTATTATCAAGGCGTTGAAATATCGTCGGCAGCGAACATGTTAGCGACGATCACTGCGCAAAAATAGAGTAAAAAGAAGAGCCAGGCACTGATGCCCGGCTCTTTTTTCTATTTAAGCCCCTATAGTACGAATCCGCTCAAGTCTTTTTCGTAACTTCGAAAATTTACCCCCAAACAACGCCCCTCTTACAAAATAAAAAGAAACAATGATCCCAATAAAATCCTTTACGAGGTCAAAGAGCGAAGCGGAGCGGTACGAATAGAATGATTGATGAATTTCATCACTAATCCCATAAAAGGCCGCAAACACCGCGCAGGCGGCGTTCCAAGCTGGTGTGAAGGCACCTCGCCTTGTTAACATAGCAAGTACTAATAAAGCATATAAAATCGCAAATTCTATTAAATGCAGTGATTCTTTAATAGTATGGTCCAGCTTAGAATCAGGCAGCTCGACAAATTGATTGGATGGAAGACTGGACTGAATAAAGACGATTGCCATATATATCAGCGGTAATACCCGGAGAATCCATTTTTTCATTTGTAATAAAATCCTTTCAAAAAATATTTTTAATCATGATGCATAAAAAGAGCACCAGTGTCGAAAAATAAGTTTTAAAAATTTTTTCAGACTTGTGTATATAATTCTACTTATCTGTTCAGAATGATTGCTGAGGTGATGAAAATGAGAGAGGAAGAAAACAAACGATCTTCTCAAAGTTCCAGCGTAAAACGCTTTTTCAAAAAGCGTTGGGTATTTCCAGCCATCTATATTGCAAGTGCAGCGATTATTTTAACAGGCGTACTTTGGTATCAATCCGGCGCGAACAGCACAGATAAGTATGATTACAAGTCTACTGATTTAGCAGGCAAAAAAGGCCAAGAGCCAGCAATTGAAGTGAATAAAGCAATGGAAAACTTCAAGATGCCTGTGGCTAATGCTGCATCAGCAGTAATCAAAACCAAATTCTATGATTTTAATGGAAAAACGTCCGATCAAGAAGCAGCACTAGTATTTTACAATAATACCTATCAGCCAAACACTGGTATCGATATCACGATGAAGGACGGCGAAACGTTTGATGTGACAGCATCACTAAGTGGAACGGTCACTCGCGTGGATGAAGATTCTGTGTTAGGTAACGTGATTGAAATCGAACATGATAAGGGTATTGTAACACAATATTCATCTATTAAAGACGTAAAGGTCAAGGTTGGCGAAGAAGTTAAACAGAACCAAGTAATTGCCAAGGCTGGGCAAAGCTTGTTCAATGAAAAAGCTGGAACACACGTCCATTTTGAAATTCGTAAAGATGACGTAGCAGTTAATCCAACAGACTATTTTAACAAATCATTAAGCACGTTAGAAGAAGTAAAAACTTCTGAAGAAAAAAGCTCAACAGAAGTTCCCAAAGCAACAGAAACTGAAAAAAAATATGAAGATCCTGCTACCAGTAAAACACCGTCATCCGACAAAAAATCAACTGATGACCAGTCTACTGACAAAAAGTCAACAGAAGAAAAGTCTACTGATAAACAGTCAAGTGATGACAAGTCAACTGAAAAAAAGTCAGACAAGAAAACTAACCAAGACAATTCTACTGACAAACAAGACGAATCTTCTACATCTAAACAAAGTACAAATTCATAATGTAAAGAACCATTAACAAGGGGAAGGGGAACACTTTTCCTCTTTTTTTTGCGTATGTACAAAAAAATTGGCGGTAGCTAAAAGGTACAGGTACCAAAAAGTGGGCCTCGACTATGGCTATATCGTTAAAGCCTTTCTATCGGCAAAGAATCTGTCTCAGGGTGCCATTGGTACTGTTTCAAGTCAATTGAGCCGTTTAGGCCGATTTGAACCCCTTCAGCCTCAAGGGAGAAGACTTGTTCATGATAGGACTCGTCATCCCGAAGGGCTATTTGTCCTTTTCCGTTGATGACGCGGTGCCAGGGCAGCAGGTGTTTTTTGCTCATGGAGTGCAGGATGCGTACTACTTGGCGTGCTGCACGGGGGCTTCCAGCATGCTCTGCAATTTGTCCATAGGTCATAACCTTGCCTTCAGGTATGTTTTTTATTATTTTAACCACAGCTTCAGTAAACGGGGTCACGTCATACAAATCCTCTCGTGCGATTATTGGAACTTCTTTTCTTCCTACATAATACTCAAGATTATCTAATATTTTTTATAATGACAAGGGGTGCCAGGCGTCAAAACGAATGTAATCCCGTTGAATAAACGTAAAAAACCTAACTGACACACTCTTTTTTTGTACGACAAATTTCTTGGGAAATAATTAAATTACCGTTAGTATTTCCTAACTAGCACCTAGAGCAGTGCCATTTCACAGTGGTTAGTGGGAATGTCGAATATTCTGGTTGTTATTTGACTATTCTGAAATAAGACCGTAACCCTTGTCCCCTTTGTGTATTTTGTGCATAAACCCGTATCCAAGCTAATAAAATGTTACAAACCTTTATCAAAAGAGAGTGTTTGAGGTGAGCAATCGTTTAAAATAAATGGAATTTCAGCTGGGGACATGATTATTCATCGTATGATCAGAAAGTACACCTTTCTGCCGCTTGGTGCCTGACAGCATATTGGGTGTGCTAAAGAGCACACTGTCCACCCCATGTGGACAAATTGGCATTTTGTCTTTTTGCGGTGCCTGTCACCAATAACACCATGCGGAAGTAGTATTTCGTCGAAGTGATAAGCGAGTCTCATTTCACGTTCTCACATCCATATTAGGGAGGGCGAGAGTGTGCACGATTACATCAAAGAGAGGACAATCAAGATTGGAAAGTATATCGTGGAGACGAGGAAAACGGTTCGCGTGATTGCGAAGGAGTTTGGCGTGTCCAAAAGTACGGTCCATAAGGATTTGACTGAGAGACTTCCTGAAATTAATCCTGAGCTTGCAAATGAGGTTAAAGAGATCTTGGATTATCATAAATCAATTCGCCATTTACGGGGCGGCGAGGCGACGAAGATGAAGTATCAGAAGGAAGAAAAGGAGGGGGAGGCTGTTAAATAGTTACAATTTTCTGGCATTATGTAAAAAAAGTAGTATTTCTCTCAAATTCCTCCTGATTGACAGAAATCAGCAAAAATTTACAACGTTTTATTGAAAACGTTAGGGAAATTTTAATGAATATGATACAATAAGCAATTAGGAAATGTATGTGGATTCCGTTTGGAGGAGGAAAGAAAAGAGAATGTTTGCAAGAGATATTGGGATTGATTTAGGTACGGCTAACGTGCTAATTCACGTTAAAGGCCGTGGAATTGTATTAAACGAGCCGTCCGTAGTGGCGATCGACAAATCAAATAATCGCGTTCTCGCAGTCGGTGAAGAGGCAAGACGCATGGTAGGGCGTACACCTGGTAATATCGTGGCTATTCGTCCGTTAAAAGATGGTGTAATTGCAGATTTTGATGTGACAGAAGCAATGCTGAAGCATTTTATTAACAAATTAAATGTAAAAGGCTTTTTATCTAAACCCCGTATTTTGATTTGCTGCCCAACCAACATTACCAGTGTTGAGCAAAAAGCAATCAGAGAAGCTGCAGAAAAAAGCGGTGGGAAAAAGATCTACCTAGAAGAAGAGCCAAAAGTGGCGGCTATTGGAGCAGGAATGGACATCTTCCAGCCAAGCGGAAACATGGTTGTGGACATTGGAGGAGGAACGACGGATGTTGCTGTATTATCAATGGGCGATATCGTGACTTCTTCCTCCATCAAAATGGCCGGTGATAAGTTTGATATGGAGATCTTGAACCATATTAAGCGCGAGTATAAGCTATTGATCGGGGAACGCACAGCTGAAAATATCAAAATTAACATCGCTACCGTATTCCCAGGGTCACGCTCTGAAGAAATGGAAATTCGCGGACGTGACATGGTAAGTGGTTTGCCTCGTACCATCACTGTTCGTTCCGAAGAAATCGAACAGGCCCTGCACGAATCAGTTGCTGTAATCGTTCAAGCTGCAAAAAGTGTTCTTGAACGCACTCCACCTGAGCTTTCCGCTGATATTATCGATCGTGGTGTTATTTTAACGGGCGGTGGTGCATTGCTACATGGAATTGACATGCTACTTGCCGAAGAGCTAAAAGTTCCTGTTCTTGTGGCAGAAAACCCAATGGAATGCGTGGCGATCGGAACAGGCATCATGCTGGATAATCTTGATCGAATTCCAAATCGCAAATTAGGTTAAGTGGAATCTTTTGCCTTTGGTGGTATGACATCTAACCAATAGAGATGAAAAAGTCTAATGAGCAGGCTGCCAAGCCACGATCATTGGACTTTTTTTGGTTCAACTGGATAAAGTCTTACGCTTGTTTTTGAAAAATTAATGTAATAAAGTGTATAATTTTTTATAATAGAATAAATGTGAAGAATTCTGAAAATAAAAAGGGTTATAATATGGATAACTCAGTTAAGTCCGTGGCGGGGTTACCGGCCTATTTAAAGGGGAAATGAAGTTGAACCAAGAACAAGTTCAAACGCGTGAAGATTTTAAAAAGGAACAAAAAGGGATTGAGGAGAACCAAACGAACAACACGGAAGAAGCAGCGCCGCAATATAAACGGGTGCGAATTCGTTTGTTTCCAATTTGGCTTCGTTTGCTTTTACTTGTCGTTTTGATGTTCATCTGCCTGATGTCCGGTGCTGCTGTGGGCTATGGAGTTATTGGAAGCGGAAAAGTAGTGGACATATTCAAGGAATCAACCTGGACGCATATTGTGGATTTAGTTGAAAAAAAATAGAGATAATCAGGAAGGGAAGAGTTGTTAATGCTCTTCTCTTTTGTGTTACAATAAGGAATGAATACTTGTTCCTAGTAGGAGGTACTAAATCAAATGCTTGATACCACACAAATTAAAGAAATTATCCCGCATCGTTATCCGTTTTTATTAGTGGATCGTATCTTAGAGGTCGAAGAAGGAAAAAGAGCTGTTGGCATAAAAAACGTCACGGCAAATGAAGAGTTTTTTAACGGTCACTTCCCTGACTATCCGGTCATGCCAGGGGTTTTAATTGTAGAAGCACTTGCCCAGGTTGGTGCCGTAGCTGTGCTAAAGAAAGAAGAAAACCGAGGCAGATTAGCGTTTTTTGCAGGTATTGATAATTGCCGATTCAAGCGTCAGGTTAAGCCTGGTGATCAGCTTCGTTTAGAGGTTGAAATGGTCCGTTTGCGTGGTCCAATTGGAAAAGGTAAAGCTGTGGCCACCGTTGACGGTGAAATTGCCTGTGAAGCGGAAATTACCTTTGCGTTAGGGGAAAAACAAGCGTAATTTTTTGAAAAGACTTAGAGTGATCTAGGTCTTTTTTTGTGCCCTTCAAAAAAATGGCAACTCATAATCCAAAAACAATGGGAATGCTAAAACTGTTAAGTTAATTCATTTTGAAGGGAGAAATTCGCTTGAAGAAAAAAGTTTCGTTAATGCTTTTGGGATCCTTTTTTTCAGTGATGCTTTTGGGTGCATGTAATAATGATAAGAATGATAAAAATAATATTCATAATCCGGCACCGCCAAATGTCAATATTGACCGGAATGACTTGAATAACCCCAACGACCTGAATGACCGAAATAATTTGAATGACAGGAATAATCTGGACAACCGGGATGACCGAAATAATTTTGATAATCGGAATGACCGAAATACTCTGGACAACGGGAATAACCGGAATGATTTGGAAACGGATGATCATTACACGCCAAGAGAAGACAAAAACACGGATACAGACAAGGATCCAGTTAAGGACTATAACACAAAGCATGAAGATATAATCGAGGACGACATTGACCGTAATGACCGCGATCGTAAGGATGAGTAAGCACAGAAAAGGGACAGGCATCTACCTGTCCCTTCTGTCATTATTGCATTCCTGCACCAATAAAGATCGCTGCCAATAAGGCCAAAACAAAAATGGCTACATAAACCAGGATGGCAATGATCAGAATGATCCATCCCGCAACTTTACGTCCGGTTTTTATAAAATAAATTCCTAAAGTGATGGGACCAAAAAAGAATCCAAGGATCGCCCAAAGAACAGCACTTTTTTGATGCTTGGGCGCATCAATTGCTAGATAAATCGCAATAATTACCCCAACGATTGAACCAGAAATAAACTCCAAAAGATAACCCCCTTTTTTGTATATAGAATTTAAGTATGTCTGTAAATTTTTGAAAAATCAACCATAAAAAAACCAGCCTAAATG